>PUOI01000212.1 GCA_003552765.1 Candidatus Hydrogenedentota bacterium
TCAAGGGAGTCAGCCACACGGTCCAGAATCGCGGCGGTTTCCCTAGGGTTCCCTTGGTGCAAGGCCTCTTCCAGCTTCGCGGCCGTATGCCCGATCTTTCCGCCGAGCAAGTCGAGGGCCAGAGCGTCGTACGGGGCTGGCGCATCCCCGGTTTGGCCGAGTTCTTCAAGCGCTCCGGCTAACTCAAGCAGACGTTTGCCGGGAGCTTTCGCCTTCGTGGCAGACACTGAACCACGCCCCGCCTCTCCTTCAAGGGCAAGAAGGAAAGACTTGAGCATTGCAAGAGACGACTCCTCCGGGGCATCCTCCAGTTCGCCTTCCACGAGACTGGCCAACTCCTTAGTGGGAGCGGCGTGTTCGTTCAAGGCCGCGGCCAAGGACGAACCGTCTTCGCTGGATGACGCCCCGCCGAGCTGCGTTAAGAGCATGGCGAAAAGCCCGCCCCCGTCCAACGTGGACGGCAAGGCGCCCGCGCCTTTGAGCGCGTTGAAGCCGTGTGCGCCATCAGGGGGCGATAGCGCCAGCATGTGCATCAATTGCATGCATGTTTCACCTCCTTTCCGTCTAAAGTTGGGTGTTTCGTATGCAAAACTCCGCGTTAGTGCGGAGGATTCGCCTCAGGGCATGGGCAGCGTACGGTCATTTCATCTCTGCAACTCGCTCAGGAGGGAGGCCGCCATTCGCGGCTCCATCTCGTCGAGCACTTTGCCGCGATCCCTTTGGTCCATGAGGCTGAGGACGCGCGCGGCGATGTCGGGGTCCAGTTCGCTCACGGCCTCGGCCGCGTTTCCGGGACGCATGCCCGCCAAGGAATCGGCTACCTCTTGGAGACGGCGTTCGCGGTCTTCTTCCTGTTCGGCAAGGGCGCCGGTCAATTGGTCGAGCAGATTCTCGACTTCCTCGCGCAACTCCATCAACTCGCGCTCGGTGGCCGCGAGGCGCTGTTCGCGCTCTTCCAGCCGCGCAGCGCGTTCCGCGAGGGTTTGCTCCCGGTCCCGGAGCGCCCGTACAAGCCCGTCGACTTCATCCGGGGCCTCCTCGTCCGTGGCTGGCTCCACGGTCTCGCCCCGGCCCAGGATTTGCTCCACGGTGTCCATGGATAACTGGCCGGTAGCGGCCAGGATGCCCGCGAACACGCCCACGAACGAAAGGATGGCCAAACTGATTATCGCCAAAAGTTTCATTGAGCTTTACTCTGCTGCCGCGCTTGGGCGGATCGGCTGACGGCGGTTTCATCGGCGATGCGTTGTTCCGTCTTCGCCAAGAAGAAGCGCATCTGCTTGTTGCGCCGTTCCTTGAGCTTCTCGACGACCTTGCGCTGTTTCACCGCCTCTTGCAGTTCCAATTGTTGGGTGCTTTCTTCCTGCCGTAAACGGCGCAAATCCGCGTCCGCCTCAAGCGCTTGCCGCGCCATATGCTGCTCGTACTGGTAGAATTGCTGGATATCCCGCACAGTGAATTGGCCGCGCATTTGCTGGGCCGCTTGACTCAGCACGTTTTCTTGGATCCCGCGGATTTGCGCGGCGCGATCCGAGGTGTGCTGGATGCGGCGCTGCAATTGCGCTAGTTTTTGTGACGCCATCTCTTCCTTGCGGGTTCGCACGCGCAAGAGGACATGATAGGTGAATGGCTTTGGACGCCGCACGGCCCGTTATCCTTTTAGTATCTGTTTCATGGCCGGCACAAGCTGATCGAAGTTCGACTCCTCGTCCAATCCCTGTTGCAGAAACTTGCGGATGCCGGGGATGGTCTTGATCGCCTTGTCGATTTCGGGATTACTGCCTTCAACATAGGCGCCAATGTTTACCAGATCCTCCGCGTCCCGGTAGACGGCCAGGATGTGACGGATGCGCGCCGCGAGTTTCTGATGTTCCTTGGAGGCCACTTCCACCATGACCCGGCTTGTGCTTTCAAGCACGTCCACCGCGGGGAAATGGCCGCGCGAGGATAGATCGCGCGACAAGCCGATGTGACCGTCGACGATGCTGCGCACCGCATCGCCGATGGGATCATTGAAATCGTCGCCTTCGACCAGCACCGTGTACATCCCCGTGATGCTGCCCGCGCCATTAGCCCCGGCGCGTTCGAGCAGTTGAGGGAGCAGACCGTAGACGGATGGGGGATACCCCTTGCTGGTGGGCGGTTCGCCCACGGCCAAGCCTACTTCGCGCTGCGCCATGGCGAAACGGGTCAGACTATCCATCATGAGAAGCACGTCGTGGCCTTGGTCGCGGAACCACTCCGCGATCGCCGTGGCCATGAACGCGCCCTTGATGCGCATTAGGGCGGGCTCGTCGCTGGTGGCCGCGATCACGACGCTGCGGCGCAGGCCTTCCGGACCGAGGTCGCCTTCCACGAAATCCCGGACTTCCCGGCCGCGTTCGCCGATGAGGCCGATGACGTTGACATCGGCGCTGGTGTTGCGCGCTATCATGCCGAGCAACCGGCTCTTTCCGACGCCGCTGCCGGACATGATGCCCACCCGTTGGCCCTTGCCGCAGGTCATGCAGGCGTCGATGGAGCGCACGCCGGACGCCAAGGGCTCGACGATTCGTTCGCGCTCGAAGGGGCGCGGGGCCGCGGCGGTGAGGAGGGCGGAACCCGTGGTCTCCGGCGGCGGGCCGCCATCCAGGGGTTGGCCCAGGCTGCCTAGTACGCGGCCCAGCAGTCCAGGGCCGACCCCCGCGCTTTGGGGGGCATAGGTGGGGATGAGGACGCTGTTCACGCCA
>PUOI01000325.1 GCA_003552765.1 Candidatus Hydrogenedentota bacterium
TGGCCAGCCCGGCCAACGGCGCCCTGGGACCGCTTGAGGTGGGCCCTTTTGACGAGGTGACGGCGGGCCAGACAGTAGCCCAGCTTATCCGGACCGATCCCCAAGAGGTGGAGCACGCCCTTGCTGTAATCCAAGCCGAGATTGATTTGATTCGCACCGGCATGGAGCCCATTCTGAGCCATGAGCGGAACATCCTGGACCTCGAGGAGTTGCGGCTCGACGGCATGACAAAGCGCGTGGATTTGGCCTCCAAGCGGGTGCGGCTGCAGCGCGCGGAATCCGAGTACCACCGGGTAAGCCAGCTATACGCCGAGGGCCTCGTTTCGACCGATGAATACGAGGCCGCCGCAGCCGAACGCGATACGCTCCGGACCGAGGTGGAGGAGCTGGCGGCGGTGGTCGAGGAGGTCGAGCAAACGATAGGGCGGCGCCTCGGCGTGGACGAAGACGGCCGCATCGAAGATCTCACCGCCCACGAGGAGCGCCTGCGGGCCGCCATCGCCGTTCAAGAGGAGGAGCTGCGGCTAACCGAGGCGCGGCTCCGGCCCCTGAGCCTCGAAGTCCCGATGGACGGCCGGGTGGCGCGGATGCATAAGCGCGGGGGCGAATACGTCACGGAAGGCGAGCCCATACTCGACATCAGCGGGTACGAATCGGAACGGGTGGTGGCCTTCCTTCGCCAACCCATCCACTTCGAGCCCGAGCCCGGCATGCCCGTGCATGTGCGAATGCGGGGCGGGGATCGCCGGGGCGCCGAGGCCGAGGTGCTTGTGGTGGGTTCGCATCTTGAACCCGTTGCCGAGGTCTTGCGCCCGCCGCTCAATCTTTTTGAGGAAGAAGAACTGGGGCTTCCTCTCGTCATCAATCTCCCTCCGGAGTTGCCCGTGCGGCCGGGGGAACTGGTGGATATCAATTTCGCCCAGCCCGGATTTGAGTGGCGAGACTTGTTTTGAAACCGGCTCTTGGGAACTTCACCCACGGCCGGAACAAATATCTGTGTTGCGCGGTATGTTTGTACTTTTGAGGTCATGGTTGGGTTGATCACGGTGGCGCGGTGACGCCGGGAACCAAGAGGACGGATGAATGAAGCCCCAAAGCCAGAACGCCGCCACGGCGGTTGCGACAAACAAGCGTTTTTCCGGGACAGCCGCCATCGTGCTGGCGGGCGTTATCTGGTGGGCTTGGGGCCCGCCCGCGGCCGCCTCGGTCGTCATAAATGAGTTCGTGGCCTCGAACGGTTCCGTCATAGCCGACGAGGACGGCGACTACGAGGATTGGATCGAGCTTTACAACACGGGTTCCGAGCCCGTGAACCTCGAAGGCTACGGTCTGACCGATGACGAAGACGATCCGTTCCAGTGGGTCTTTCCCGATGTAACCATTGAGCCCAACGGATACCTATTCGTCTGGGCCTCGGGCAAGGATCGCAAACCCAGCAATGGCGACAATGGAGACCCGGATGAGCCCATCGCGCCGGATGCCCTCGACGGATTGGTGGCATGGTATAACGCCAGCGCGGAGGATGACCTCGCAGATGGCGCTTCCATGGAAACCTGGACGGATCAGAGCGGCTTGGGCAACCACGCCACCCAGACCAACGCCGGCGACCGGCCCGTCTTTCGCGAGGATGTCATCAACGGCCTTCCCGCTATCGCCTTCAACGGAACCAGCCAGCAGTTCAATTTCCCCCACGAAGATTTTGCCGGCATGGACACTTTCCGGGACTTCACTTTCATCAGCCTCGTCCGCTGGGATGGCCAACCCACGGGAGGAATCTGGGGAACCGGGCCGTCCTTGAGCAATTCCGGAAACCTTCACTTCGAGATTCACGACAGCGGACGGCTCCGCCTGCGTATTGGGGAGATGAACGACATCAATGTGAGCGGCGCCGTCAGCGAGGACGTCTGGCACATTCTCGGCGCCACCCAGCGCGCCTCGGACGGTTCCCCTCTTGCGGAGGTCATCCGGGACGGCGAGGTCGTAGGCACGCGTAACCAGGGCCCCGGAACGGTGGATCTCGCTGAATTCGGCGGAGTGTTCATAGGCAATTCCCATGATTCCCAGCGGAATTTCGGCGGCGTGATGGCCGAATTCATTCTGTACAACGGTGTGTTGCCGCCCGAGGAGCGCCGTGGCGTCGAAGCCTATCTGCTTGAGAAATATCAGATTGAACAAGTGCCGGGGATTCCGGGCGAACCGCTGCACACCAATTTCAGCATCGGACGGGATGGCGATCCGCTGGTCTTGACCGATCCCGGCGGAAACACCGTCGATGCCGTTGAGCCTCACTTCGTACCGCGCGATGTATCGTTTGGGCGCCATCCCGATGGGGCGGATGAGTGGGCCTATTTCCTCGATCCCACGCCCTTCGCGGCCAACGACGCCACCCCGTACACAGCGCCCGTCGATCCGCCCCGCTTCTCCCACACGAGGGGGTTCCATGATGCGCCGTTCCAGCTCACCTTAAGCCATGACGACCCCGAGACGGACATCTACTTCACCACCGATGGAAGCGCGCCCACGCAAGACCATGGCGAACCGTACACGGGGCCGATTCCCATCGAGACCACCGAAACCATTCGCGCCATCGCCGTGAAGGAGGGGGCGCTTCCCGAGCGGCTCGTGGAAACCAACACCTACATCTTCTTGGACGACGTGATCCAGCAGCCCGACGATCCGGAGGCGCTGGGCATGCCGGATTCGCTTGGCGACTGGGACA
>PUOI01000120.1 GCA_003552765.1 Candidatus Hydrogenedentota bacterium
CTTATTATCCAGAAATGCTTATTTAAAAGAAAACTTTTTTAATTAAATTATTTAATTTGTATTATTTGTATTTATTTTTATCCGTGTGTATCTGTGTCCATCCGTGGTTCTTTTCGCGTTAATTCGCGGTCATTCGCGGTTTCATTTCCGTGTATTCAGTGTATTCCGTGGTTGTTTTCCGCGGTTTCATCCGTGGATCTTTCTGTGGCGATCGTGTTAATCTTGTCCATCAACCAGAGGAGGGCGTTTCATCCATGACCGGTTCGACTGCGCCAAGGGCGCTTATCACGGGCATCACGGGGCAGGACGGTTCGTATCTCGCGGAGTTCTTGCTCGACAAGGGGTACGAGGTCCATGGTCTGCTGCGGCGGTCGAGCACGGAGACGTTCGAGCGTATCGCGGGATTCCGGGACCGGCTCCATCTCCTGCCGGGAGACTTGACGGACCTCGTCTCGCTCATCGAGGCGCTCAAGGCCGTGCGGCCACGTGAGGTCTACAACCTCGCCGCGCAATCGTTCGTGCCGGCCTCGTGGCCTCAACCCTTGCTGACGGGCGACGTGACAGGGCTCGGCGTGGCCCGCATGCTCGAAGCCATCCGCATCGTGGATCCCGGCATTCGCTTTTATCAGGCGTCATCCAGCGAGATGTTCGGCCACGTGCGCGAGAGTCCGCAGAACGAGGCGACGCCGTTTTACCCGCGCAGCCCGTACGGCGTGGCCAAAGTCTACGGCCATTGGATCACGGTGAACTACCGCGAGAGCCACGGGCTGTACGCGGTCTCGGGCATCCTGTTTAATCATGAATCTCCCCGGCGAGGACTCGAATTCGTTACGCGTAAGATTACGGACGCTGCAGCGCGCATCAAGGTGGGGCTTCAAGACGAACTGCGGCTAGGCAATCTGGACGCCAAACGCGATTGGGGGTACGCGCTGGATTACGTCCGGGCGATGTGGCTGATGCTGCAACAAGACGCGCCGTCGGATTACGTCGTGGCCACGGACGAGACGCATTCCGTGCGGGAGTTCTGCGAATTGGCCTTCGCTCGCCTTGATCTCGACTGGCAGGATTACGTCAAGGTGGACCCCGCGTTCTACCGCCCGGCGGAGGTCCACGAATTGTTTGGGGATTCCCGAAAAGCCCGGCGGGAACTCGGTTGGAAGCCCGAGGTGGACTTCGAGGGCCTCGTTGCGCTGATGGTGGACGCGGACCTCAAGCGCGCGAAGGCGGCCGCCGCCGGCAAGGGAGTCTGACGCCATGTTGGGCAAGGCGCTCGTGACGGGCGCGCAAGGCTTCGTGGGACGCCACCTCTGCCGCTATCTCGAGACACGCGACTGGGAAGTCCTGCGCACCGACCGGGGCATGGAACCGGAAAACGGCCGGCCTTGTGACCTGACCATCGCCGAGGAAACCGAGGCCTTGGCGGCATGGGCGGAGAAGCCGGACTGCGTGTTTCACTTGGCCGCGCTGAGTTTCCTGCCCGACGCGGACAGCAGTCCCCTCGCGGCGTTCGATGTCAACTTGCGCGGCACGCTGAACTTGACGGAAGCGCTCATCCATCACGCGCCCGATGCGCGGTTTCTGTTCATTGGCAGCGCCGCGTCCTATGGCGTCCCGCACGTGCTGCCCGTCACCGAGGACCACCCCTTGGCGCCGGGCAACCCCTACGCCATCTCCAAGACCGCCGCGGACCACTATTGCGCGTACCTCGGCGACACCGGGCGGCTGGATACGGTCCGGCTGCGGCCGTTCAATCATTCCGGGCCGGGGCAGCCGCCGCAGTTCGTGCTTTCCAGTCTCGCCCAGCAGATCGCCGCGATCGAGCACGGCCAGCAAGAGCCCGTGATCCGCGTGGGCAACCTGCACGCCGCGCGGGACTTCACCCACGTCAAGGACGTCATCCGCGCGTACGAACTCGCCGCGCGCCATGGCGCCACGGGGCAAGCGTACAACATTTGCTCCGGACGCGCGCGGTCCATTGAGGACGCGTTGAACCTGTTCCTCGCGCGCACCCAGGCATCCATCGAAGTCACCGTCGAGCAATCCCGCCAACGCGCGTCCGACGTGCGCGAGATCGTAGGCTCGCACGCCAAGTTCTCCTCGCTCACGAAGTGGCGCCCCGACACGCCCTTCGAGCGCATCCTGGACGACCTCTTATTCTACTGGCGCCAACACTTCAGCCAATTCCCGCCCAGTGAAACGGAGACGTCGTGAAGTGGCGCGGGCTTCCAGCCCGTGATCCATGGCCTGGAAGGCCATGCCACCTCGTTTTTTGGTCCTGAACGGGCGATGACTTGCTCCCAGCCGCCAGTAATGCCCTTTCTTGAGGTGGCACGGGCTTCCAGCCCGTGATTCATGGCCTGGAAGGCCATGGCGCTAGGTGCCTCTTCAGGCCTTGATTTGTGGATAATGCGGCGTTGCGCCCCACGATGGGCTCCGGTTGGAATTCACATGGAACGCTTGTCTCCATGCGTGGGTGAACATCTAAACCGTAGTTCCGGCCTGAAGGTTGGGTGTAAGTGGTTATCGCACATGGACTTGGGGTGTCTAAAAAATGCATGGATCATGGGAACAGTTCAGGTAAAAGGCGCTTGACGTAGAGTGGTAGGCCAAACACGCGCCGGAGGCGCGATAGCAAGTAGCGTGGGGCAAGCGAAGCGCAGCCCCACGTAAGAGGCTCCCTACGAATCGGTCCTGAAGGGACCGAAGCGGCCACCGCC
>PUOI01000495.1 GCA_003552765.1 Candidatus Hydrogenedentota bacterium
TTCAACGTGGCGTTGTGGCATTACCTGCTCATGGGGCTTGTCGCCCTGACCACCGTGGCCGCCTTTGAAAGCGTGGGCGCCATCCTCGTAGTGGCCATGCTCATCGTGCCCGCCAACGCCGCCTACCTGCTCACCGACCGGCTCTCGGTTATGCTGTTGCTCGCCAGCCTTTTCGGCGTCCTAAGCGCCGTGGGCGGCTACGGCCTGGCCACGCTCATCGACGGCTCCATCGCCGCGGCGATGGCGGTCTTCAGCGGCCTCATCTTCCTGGCGGCCGCCTTGCTCTCGCCAACACACGGCGCACTGGGGTATTATCTTGCCCGCCGGGCTCACCGCGTCTCCTCCCATGCGAGCGCCGCCTCGGGAACCTTGTAGCATGGCCATTGCCGCATGATTCAGACATGCGGAATCACAGTTGTCCTAAACACGAAAGAGTGAGGCCGATTCAGTTCAGTGGGGCCGTTTAATTGTGAGGTCCGCAATCAGCCCAACCTGATATGACGTGCTGGACAAGAAGAGCGTTTCGCGATGAGCCAAAGCCGCCCTGAAAGGGCCAAAACACAACAGCCCAGGGCAACCGCCCTGGGAAAATAGGGCCTCCCCTCCACCAGCCCTGAAAGGGCGTTACAGGTGGCTGCGAGCCTATGTTACGCCCTTTCAGGGCTGCAAATGAGCTTCCTCTCGATTTCCCAGGGCGATTGCCCTGGGCTGTTGTGTTTCAAGCCCTTCGGGCTGGGATGCTGACGCTCTGGCTTGTGGTCCTTGCCGACGTGAACAGCAGAGCAATCTCTGTCTGTTTAGGACAGCAATGATCCCCCAACGCCGGATAAGTATTCGCAAGAACCGTATCGCCGCCTTCCAGGCGGCTCATAAATGCCGGCGAGACGCCGGCGGTACGTTCTCACTCATTGGCTGAGGATGAATTTCCTTTTCAAGCGCGAGTAACAAGGACATCGATATATCTTGGGCTGACTTATCCGGCGATTGGCGAATGATAGGGAGTCATTTGGGGCTTTAGGCACTTGTGGTATCCTACAGCCTGCCCGCCACCGCCTCCGGCCTTTGAGGCCAAGCGCCAACACAGTTTCCATGCGCCGTGATAAGATGGCCTGCATGAGTCCAACAGTTAAGTTGTTCAGCCGTTCATGGGGCGCGGAGCGGAATGGCGCGCCGGTGCTGTTTCTTCACGGGTTTTGGGGCGACAACCGCGATTGGGAGCCCATCGCCAAACATATGGCGCCGGAGCGCCCTTGCCTTGCCCTCGATTTGCCGGGTCACGGGCGGACGCCGTGGCCAGCCGCAGGTGACGCCCATGGATTTCCCGATGTGGCGGCGGATCTCGCGCGGTTTCTGGAGGATCGGGGCATCGCCAAGGTCATCCTGGTAGGCTACAGCATGGGCGGGCGCATCGCGCTGTATTTCGCGCTCGAACACCCCCAGCGCGTGGCGGCCCTCGTGCTCGAATCGGCCTCCCCGGGATTGCGCAGCGAAGCCGAACGCCCCGCCCGGCGCGCGTGGGAAGCGGAATGGGCGCAGGCCTTGGAAAGCGATCCCATCGACGCCGTGCTTGAGCGATGGTATGATCAGGCGCTGTTCGCCTCTCTGCGCCGGAATCCCACGCTTTTGGCCGGCATGAAGGCGCGGCGGCGGGAGGCCAACCCCGCGGGTCTCGCCATGGCCATGCGATGCCTTGGCGCGGGCGCGCAACCGGCGCTGTGGGACCGGCTCCCGGAGCTTTCCCCGCCAACGCTGGCGATTGCCGGGCGGGATGACCCCAAGTACGTGGATATCGTTGAGGCCATGGCGGAAATCCAACCCCGTCTTCATACGCGGATCATGGAGGGATGCGGCCACAACGCGCATGCCGAGGATCCCGTGGGGTACGCGCGGGTTTTGCGGGAATTCATCATCAATACAGGAGATTTTCGGGATGAGTCCGATTCAATGGGAACCAACCGGTGACTACACCGACATCATCTATTCCAAAGCCGAGGGAATCGCCAAGATAACCATCAACCGCCCCGAGGTGCGCAACGCGTTCCGGCCGCGGACCGTGGACGAGATGGCCCACGCCCTCAACGACGCCCGCTTTGACGAAACCATTGGCGTTGTCATTCTCACGGGCCAAGGCGAGAAGGCGTTCTGCTCCGGCGGCGATCAGAAGATCCGGGGCGACGCGGGTTATGTGGACGACACGGGCGCGAACCGGCTCAACGTGCTCGATTTTCAACGCCAGATGCGCACCTGCCCGAAGCCGATCATCGCCATGGTGGCGGGCTACGCCATCGGCGGCGGCCATATCCTTCATCTCATGGCCGACCTCACCATCGCGGCGGACAACGCCATCTTTGGCCAGACGGGGCCGCGCGTGGGCTCGTTCGACGGCGGGTACGGAGCAAGTTACATGGCGCGCATCGTGGGGCAGAAGAAGGCGCGGGAAATCTGGTTCCTTTGCCGCCAGTACAACGCCCAGCAGGCGCTCGACATGGGCCTGGTGAACACAGTCGTCCCCTATGATCGCCTCGAAGAAGAGACGGTGCAGTGGTGCCGCGAGATACTGGCGAATTCCCCCACCGCCATTCGCTGCCTGAAGGCGGCGCTCAACGCCGATTGCGATGGACAGGCGGGGCTGCAAGAATTGGCGGGCAACGCCACCATGTTGTTCTACATGAGCGAAGAGGGCCAGGAAGGGCGCAACGCCTTCAATGAGAA
>PUOI01000189.1 GCA_003552765.1 Candidatus Hydrogenedentota bacterium
CCAGCCCCCTTCAAACGTAGACGCGGCATCTTGCCGCGTTGCGGGAGCGCTTGAGCAAACAGTGGGATGCCGCTTCGACGTCCACAAGGCCGGCAAGATGCCGGCGTTACGAGTGATTCCCCCTTCAAAGGGGGCTGTTCCCTTTTGGCGATCAGCGAAGCCTCGCTCTATTCGTTGATAACGTCCTCGGCGGGGAAGAATATGCCATCGACAAACTGCATGTGAAATTCGGGATCCTGCGACAGCTCAATGTGGTGTGTCTCGCGAGCTAGGGCGGACGCGCGCAAACGGGCTTCGCGCGACGCCGCGGCGAGGCGCGCGCCCGCCAACGACGTGTTGCCCACGAAACCGATCCGGCTCTCGGGCAACTCGCTGGGGAGCAGTCCGATACGCTGGGCGTTCTTCCTGCGAATGTAGTTGCCAAAACCTCCCGCCACATGGACACGCTGAAGGTCCGTGGGCGCAAGCCCCGCACGCTTCAGAAGAATGGTTATGCCGGCGCGGATGGCGCCCGTGGCCAACTGCAGTTCGGAGATATCCTTGCGCGTGATGACGATGGCCTCCCCCGCTCCCGATTCTTCCGCGGAGGCCAGTTCAAAATAGCCACCCGCTCCATCGCCCACACGGGCTCGGATAGCGGGGGGAACCGTATCCGGGACTTCGTCCGGGCCGGCCATCGCGCCCTCGGGGCCGATGATCCCCAGGCGCAACAGCTCCGCCGTGGCGTCGATGAGGGCCGATCCGCACAGTCCCACTGGGGCCGTGTGGCCGATGACATGGTAATGGATGTCGCCATCCCGCACGAAGACTTTTTCGATGGCGCCGGTGGTCGCTCGCATGCCTTGGCCGATACGCCCTCCTTCAAAGGCGGGGCCAGCGGCGCAGCTCGCGCCGATCAGTCCACCCTCATGCCAAAGGACAATCTCTCCGTTGGTGCCGATGTCGATAAGGAGGGTAGGCTCCTGGGCTTCGTCCAGGTTCGCCGCGAGAATGCCCGCGACCGTGTCTCCGCCCACAAAGCCGCCAATGACGGGGAACACATAGACCGCCGCGCGGGGATGGACATTAAGACGCAGCATATCCGCCCGGACCGTCATGCTAGAACCCATCACGGGCACGAACGGGGCCTCGCCAAGCGCGCGCGGCTCGATGCCCATGAGGAGGTGCTGCATCGTCGTGTTCCCCGCGAACGTGACGGTGTAGATTTGTTCCGGGGCAATGCCCGCCTCCCCGGTTATCTCCTTGAGCAGGCCATTCACCGCATCCAGCACGGCTTCCTGCATCGTATTCAGCTCGGCCGGCCCCTGGCTCGCGTGAAGGATGCGCGCCAACACGTCGTCGCCAAAGGCGGTCTGCGGATTCATGGTGCTCGCCGCCGCAATTTCCTGGCCCTTGTGCAAGTCCAGCAAGACCCCGCCCAGCGTCGTGGTTCCGATGTCGAACGCGGCGGCGTAACACTCAGCCGCCGTGTCCCCGGCCTCCCACTCGATGAGGCGGGGACGGCTCGCATCCGCCCCGCCGGACGCCGCGAGCACAGCGGTTCCCTTGAATCCGTTGGCTCGCATGGCGCCCGGCAAGGCGGGCAACACATCGGGTTCCACGCCTACGGAGCCGATTTCCCGTTGCAGGCGTTCGAAGTCGGGCACGCCGTCTTCCAACGTGGGTTCGGGAAGCTCCACGTACGCCTTAACCACGGGAGCCGTCAGGCCTCGTTCAAGCGGCGTTCGCCCTCCCTCGAGAATCTGGTGAAACGATCCCAGCAATGAACTCTCGGGCACTTCCACTGTGGCCGGCGCCTCGACGGTACGCTGGCAGGATAGCGCGATCCCCGCGTCGAGTTCTTCCGTGCTCAACGCTTCCAGTTCCGCGTCCGTCACCGGGCCGGCCCCCTCCCGGACGATGACGCGGCACTTGCCACAGGTACCCTGCGAACCGCACGGCGTGAGTATCGTGATGCCCGCGCGGGCGGCGGCTTCCAACACGGTGGCGCCGGGCACAACGCCCACCGTCCGCCCTTGCGGAGCGAACCGGACCGGCAGTTCCTTTTCGAACATTACTCCAGACTCCCTTCCGCGGCTTCGCGGGTCTTGTTTACAAAGGCAGGTCCTTGTCCGTCACCGCGCCTTCCGAGGCGGACGTCACGTGGCTAGCGTACTTAGCCAAGACCCCGCGGGTGTAGCGGGGCGCGGGCGTGTTCCAATTCGCGAGGCGTTTGAGGATATCCTCTTCCGCGATATCAAGCGTGAGGGTTTGCGCCTCGGCGTCGATGGTGATGGTGTCGCCGTCCTCCACAATGGCCAGCGGCCCCCCGGTTTGCGCTTCCGGCGTGATGTGGCCCACCACGAAGCCGTGGCTTCCGCCGGAGAAGCGGCCGTCGGTGATTAGCGCGACGTCCTTGCCCAGGCCCCGGCCCATGACGGCGGAGGTCGGCGCCAGCATCTCGCGCATGCCGGGACCTCCCTTCGGCCCTTCAAAACGAATCACGATGACGTGGCCTTTCGTGATCGTTCCGTCGTGGATGCGCTCAAGGGCTTCCTCTTCGGAGTTGAACACTTTCGCCTCGCCCGTGAACCGCGTGCCTTCCTTACCGGAGATCTTCGCCACCGCTCCCGTGGGCGCCAGATTGCCGTACAGCACGACAAGATGACCGGTCGCCTTGACGGGATCGCTGAAGGGGCGGATGACTTCCTGTCCCTCGGGATAGGCGGGGGCGTCCGCGAGGTTCTCAGCCAGCGTCTGCCCCGTGACGGTGAGGCAATCGCCGTAGAGCAGCTCGCGGTCGAGCAACTGCTTCATGAGCGGCGTGAGGCCGCCAATGCGGACGAGTTCCATCATCACGAAACGCCCGCTCGGCTTCAGGTCGGCCAACACAGGGACCTTTTTTCCGATGCGGGTGAAGTCATCGAGTTCCAGCTCCACGTCCACGGAATGGGCCATGGCGAGGAGATGGAGAATCGCGTTGGTCGACCCCCCCAAGGCGGTGACGACCGTGATAGCGTTCAAGAACGCCTCGCGCGTCATGATATCGCGCGGACGGATGCCCTTCTCAATGAGGTGAAGCACGGCCTCGCCCGCCCGGCGGCAATCGTCCTTCTTTTCCTCTGAGATGGCGGCCTGCGCCGAGCTGTTGGGCAAACTCATGCCCAGGGCTTCGATCGCCGACGCCATCGTGTTCGCCGTATACATGCCGCCGCACGACCCCGCGCCCGGAATGGCGCACCGCTCGATCTCCTTGAGTTCCTCGTCGGTGATCTCGCCCTTGGTGCGCTTGCCCACGGCCTCGAACACGGACACGATATCCACATCCTTGCCCTGATAGCAGCCCGGCAAGATGGTGCCGCCATAGACGAAAACCGAGGGACGGTTCAGCCGGCCCATGGCGATGAGGCAACCCGGCATGTTCTTGTCGCACCCGCCGATGGCGACAAGGCCGTCGAACCCTTCGCAGCCCATGACGGCTTCGATGGAATCGGCGATGACCTCCCGGCTCACCAGCGAATACTTCATCCCTTCGGAGCCCATGGAGATGCCGTCGGAAACGGTGATGGTCCCGAAGGGCACCGCCTTGCCGCCCGCGCCATCCACGCCGGCCTGGGCGTCGGCGGCCAATTGGTCAATGTGCATGTTGCACGGCGTGACCATCCCCCACGTCGAGGCGATGCCGATCTGATTCTTCTGGAAATCCTCGTCGGTGAACCCAACCGCGTGAAGCATGGCCCGGCTCGCGGCCCGGTTCACGCCCTCGGTCACGATGCGGGAATGCTCCCGGTGCGCCGAACCACTGCCCGCCCCTTGCTCCTTGATGGTGGAGCCTTCAGTGCTGCTCATAATGACGTTGTCCTTTCTCGGTTGACAAACCACGGGATGGGAAGAACCACGGATGAACATTAATGAACACGGATATGCGCACACCCATGGTTCCGTCCATTGTCCTTGTTGATTCTTAAAGCACGACGCGCCTCCAGTCCAGCTTGGGACGTTTGAAATTAAGAACGAGACCAACTCGCAGTCCCGTAATCTTGAGATAGTTCAAGACTTGCCCAACCTGAACATCGGTTATTGAGTCAATGACTTTGGTATCCACAACAACACGATCAAAAACAATCAAATCCGGAAGATACTCGCCAATCCTAACCCCTTTGTACATGACATCGAAACGCGGCTGTTGCGTGTAAGGAATTCCCCGTAATCCGAACTCAACGGCCAGGGCGTTCTCATAAGGCTTCTCGAGTAAACCATGCCCAACCACATTCAGCACTTCCATGGCGCAACCGATGATGCGCTCCGTCTCCTTCTCATTCACCAATCGGTGTCTATCGGTGTTCATCCGTGGTTCTTTCCGTTCCGGCGTTTACCACCGCACCAGCGCCGACGCCCAGGTAAGCCCGGCGCCGAAGGCCGCCAGCAGTACGTGGCTGCCGGTCTTGATGCGGCCTTCCTTCATGGCGTCGTCAAGGGCCAGGGGGATGCTCGCGGCCGTGGTGTTGCCTACTCGCTCGATATTGACATACACCTTGCCGCGATCCAAACCAACGCGATCGGAGGCGCTATATATGATGCGCGTGTTGGCCTGATGCGGAACGAAAAGGTCAAGGTCATCCACGGAAACGCCGGTGCCCTCCAGCGCCTTCTCGGCGGCCAGGGAGAAGGCCGCGACGGCCTGCCGGAACAACTCGGGGCCTTTCATGTATATGGCCACCCGCTCTTCGTCGTCCGGAGATTCGTCAAAGGGCTTCACGGAACCGCCCGAAGGCACCGTGAGAATCTCGCTATGCGCCCCGTTGGCCCCTAGATACGTCGTGAGCACGCCGTGGCCCGTATCCTCCTCCGCGCGCAACACCACGGCCCCGGCGCCATCGCCGAACAGCACGGCGGTATCGCGCCGCTTCCAATTGAGCCTGTTCGTGAGGACCTCGGCCCCCACCACCAACACGGTCTTGTACATGCCACACCGTATGAAGGCGTCGGCCGTGGCCAAGCCGTACACAAAAGCGGAACACGCCGCGCTCACGTCGAAGGCGGCCGCTTGTTTGGCGCCAATCTTGTCTTGAATTAGACAAGCCGTGGCCGGGAAAAGATAGTCGGGCGTGGTGGTGCAACAGACGATGAAATCCACTTCGCCGGGCTCGATGCCCGCGTTTTCCAGCGCCTCGCGCGCCGCCGGTGCGCCCAGGTCGGACGCCCCTTGGCCAGGGGCCGCCAGATGGCGCTGGCCAATGCCCGTGCGCTGGCGAATCCACTCGTCCGACGTGTCCATCATCTTCTCAAGATCGTGATTGGTAAGAATCTTTTCCGGCAAACATTGGCCCGTGCCAACAATGCGTGAGCGAATCATGTGGTTTGTCCACCCTTCCAGAACAGCGGGCAACCCCTCACCCGCTCCCGAGAGTTCGAATGCATGTGTGTGTGTGGAGGATAACGCGGCCTTAAGGCGGCGCCGCCGTGACACCGTCTGAATCAGGACTCCAGCAAGAAACAAAGCGTCCCCCCTGGCGGGCAGGCTGTGCTGGCGGCATGGTGTCCGGGTATGTGGATGGCGGGGAATTCCCTCGGCGCCACGGTCAGGTATCTTCTTCTTAATAGCAAAACCTACCATACTTTCGGTGATGAATCCAACACGGCGCCGCGAATTGCGTTCTTGCCGGGCTCAGGATGTGAATAGTTCACCGAACGCGGGACGAGTTCCCCCGCGATTTGTTAGCGGAGCCGGGGCATTCAGCACGGTAGACGTTTCAAAATCGGCCCGCGCGTGTTTGAAAATCGAACACCGCATTACGCCGTAATGGCCCAAAGCCATGGGTTTTTCGGCGCAAACCCGCTACAATGGGGGGCGTTGCGGTCCACGCGCCATGGCCATGAGCTTGGCACGAGCCTTGCTGGTTCCGAAGCAGAGACCCGGCCAACGGGACAGCGCCCCAAGAGGCCGTTTTCATAGATAGCGGATAGCGTGTGGAGAGGGGAGCGTAATGGCTCCCCGCCCACCAAATGGAGAATACGTGCGACTCACAAGAAAGGAGGGTTTCGTAATGGCGCCGAATCAAGGTTGGGACCCGTTTCGAGAGTTAGACCATCTGCGGCGGGAAGTCGAGCGGATGTTCCAGGACTATGGCGTGAATCTTCCCGGGGGCGCGGCGCGGAGGCCAGCGTTCCTGCCCGGACAAGCGGCGCGGGGAATGTACCCCTTGCTAAACCTATCGGACGACGAGAATAACATCTACGTGGAAGCGTTGGCGCCCGGCGTGGATCCACAAGCATTCGATGTGACCGTGCAAGACAACTCGTTGCGCATCAGCGGGGAGAAGCAAGCCCTGTCGCAGGACATCACGCCCGACGCATATCACCGACAAGAACGCAGCGCGGGCCGGTTCACCCGGACGCTCGACCTGCCCGTCAAAGTGAACACCGAGAACATGGAGGCGCAATACAGGGAAGGCGTGTTGCACATCACGTTGCCGAAGGCCGAGTCGGCGAAACCGCGGCAAATCCAGGTGAAGGTCAGCTAGGGTCCGGAAAGGAGGGATAAACCATGACGGAGAACACGGTGCAAACGACGACCGGGGAACAGAACGTCCCGGAAACCCGCGCGGAAGAGCAAACGTTGCGGCCGCCGGTGGACATTTTCGAAATGAGCGACGGGCTTGTCGTGGTGGCGGACTTGCCGGGCGCGCCAAAGGACCAGGTCGACATCAACGTGCATGAGGGCGTCCTCACGATACACGGCAAGGTGAAACAAGAGACCGTGGGCACGCCGTTGCGCAATGAATTCGAGCTGCGCGACTTCTATCGCCAGTTCCGGCTCACCGACGAGGTGGACACGGAAAACATCCGCGCGGAAATGAAATACGGCGTGCTGACCGTGACGCTGCCGAAGGCGGAGAAGGCGAAACCCAAGCGCATCGAGGTCAAGACATCCTCGTAAGGCAGGGGGCGAGTCCCCGCCAGTAAGACCCCAAAGGACAGACTGCGGCCGGCCCCGTGAGCGCGAGGCCGGTCCGGCGTTGAAGAAACCCAGAAGCAAAAAGGAGGTACGAGAGGATGGCGAGTTTGAAACCCACGGAGTGGCGGCAGCGATTAGGGCGGCTACGGGAGGATTTGGCCAACACCGTTGACCAATGGCTGCCCGAACGGGCCCGCTCCACGGAAGAGATGGAGAGCCCGCCGTGGCCGGATTCGTTCATGACGCAAGGCGGACCGAAGCTCGATGTGGAGGAAACCGAGCACGATATCCGGGTGCGGGCGGAATTGCCGGGCATGAACAAGGAAGATTTCAGCGCCGAGATCACGGGCAACCGCTTGGTGCTTCGCGGCGAGAAGAAATGCAGCCGGGAAGAGACGAAGGAAGGCGCGTACTACTACGCGGAATGCAGTTACGGCTCCTTCGTGCGCACCGTGCCCCTGCCGTGCGAGGTCAACACGGACGAGGCCGAGGGCGAATACAAGAACGGCGTCTTGAAGCTTAGGCTTCCCAAGACCGAGGAAGCCAAGGCGAAACGCGTCAACGTTGAGGTCTCCTGAGACCTGAACGGAATCAGGCAAAGTGTGGGATGTTTACATCCCCCTTGATCCCCCTTCAAAGGGGGAATTAAGCGGCTCACGTGAGGTGGTTCGCGTTTCACCCGAGGTGGCCCCTTTGGATGGAAAATTCCCCCTTTGAAGGGGGATCAAGGGGGATGTCATTCCCTGGAGCAGCGTCCCTATCACGCGAACACAAGAGGGACGGTCACTGGCAACGATGCGGAGAAGCGTGGACGGCGGGCGTTCCGCCGAAAACAAACAGAAGGTGACCGTTCCTCTTTCTTGACGTCCCTCCCCCTACTCTTCCACTTCCCCCTGCGGAAAAGAGCCCAGGATCTTGAACTCGGAGCATTCCTGCGCCAATTCGTCCAAGGCCTCCTTCACGTCCGGCTCGCTGGCATGCCCCATGAGGTCCACGAAGAAGACATACTCCCACGCCCGTTTCTGGGAAGGCCGGGACTCGATGCGGCTCAGGTTGATGCCGCGCCGGGCCATCGGCTGAAGCAGCCTATTCAGAGCGCCGGGTTTGTCCTTGATAGTGAACAGAATCGCGGTCTTATCGTGCCCCGTGGGCTTGGCGGATTGCCACCCGATGACAAAGAAGCGCGTGAAGTTGTGTGACGCATCCTCGATGGAGGACGCGATGATTTCGAGGCCATAGGTTTCAGCGGCGAGTTCGCTGGCGATGGCGGCGGCGCCGGGTTTATCACGTACAACGCGCGCCGCCTCCGCCGTGCTTGAGGTCTCGATAAGCTCGGCGTTGGGCAGGTTGGCCTTGAGCCAGTTGCGGCATTGCACGAAGGGCTGCTGCTTCGAGTACACCTGCGTGATCTCTTCCAGCGGGCTGTTGGAAAGCAGACTGTGATTGATGTGCAACATCACCTCGTTCACAATCTTGAGTTCCGACACGACAAACCGGTCCAGGGTGTCGCTGACGCCCCCGCCCATGGAAGTCTCCACGGGCACCACGCCGTAATCCACCCGCTTGCGCTCGACCTCGGTGAAAATGTCGGACACGGTGGCGGCGGGATGGCATTCGGCCATGCTGCCGAAGACGCGCAACGTGGCCATGTGGCTGAAGGTGTCTTTCGGGCCGAGAAACGCGACGCTAATCGGCCGTTCAAGCGCGCGCGTCGCGCTGATGATCTCCCGGTAGATGCTGCGGATGGCCTTGTCCGGCAGTACGCCGG
This sequence comes from Candidatus Hydrogenedentota bacterium, assembly GCA_003552765.1. GTDB lineage: Bacteria > Hydrogenedentota > Hydrogenedentia > Hydrogenedentales > SLHB01 > SKRY01. The sequence goes on from PUOI01000189.1 coordinate 8,706, forward strand.
GGTTTTTGCGTTTGAGTTCCTCGAAGATCAGCTTTTCCCGTTCCGGCACGTAATACACCCGGTCGGTGTCTTGCTTGATTGCGCCAATCTTCTGCGCAAGGCGGGCGCGTTCGGTAAGAAGCTCCAGAATGCGTTCGTCAATGGCGTCTATCTCGCGCCGCAAGTCGTCCAGCGTCACTTTGAATTCCCTTCGAGAATCTCAAGGGGGGCCTTCTCCACCAAAATATCGCGGGTGGGCCCCGTCTGAAAGCGGACTTTGGCGCGCAGCTTCTTGCCCGAGCCCGACGTGAACATGACCGTCCCCCGGCCGAACTTGGCGTGATGCACCTGGGTCCCCATCTTGATACGGTCGCCGCCCCGGTCCCCGGCGGGGGCTCGCTGGGCTCGCTCGGGCCGGCGGGCGGGTTCCGGCTCCTTGACGCCCACCTGGTCCATATGGTCCCGCCCGATCTCGTCAATGAACCGGGATGAATCGTTCTGGCGGGGCTCGCCGAAGATCACACGGCCCCGCGCGTAGGTCAGCGTGAGCGTTTTTCGGGCGCGCGTCATGGCGACGTAACACAAACGCCGCTCTTCCTCCAACTCCTCGTTGTCGTACAGGCTGCTGGCGTGCGGCCACAGGCCTTCCTCCAGCCCCGCGATGTACACATGGTCGAATTCCAGCCCCTTGGCGCTGTGGCATGTCATGAGCGTGATCGTGGGCTCCTCGGGATCCAACTGATCGCCATCGCTCACCAAGGCCATGTCTTGCAAGAACTGAAGCGGATCGCCCCCGTGATCTGCGTCGAATTGCTTGCACGACGAAAGGAACTCATCCACGATCTCGATGCGTTCGCGGAAATCCTTGGCGTCGCTATCCTCCACATAACGCCGGTAGCCCGTCTTCTCCAGAAGCTGCTCCACGAGATCCGCCACGCTGCTGGACTTGGCCTCGATGGCGAGGTCATCCATGAGATGGACGAACGAGACAACGGCGTTGCGCGCGCGCCCGCTCAAGGTCTGGTCGTCCTCGATCTCCCGCAGCACCTGAAGCAGCGGCAGACCGCGCTGTTGAGCGTACTCCTCGACGCGTTGAAGCGTCGTGGCCCCGATACCCCGTGTGGGAACGTTGATCACGCGCCGGAGCGCCACGTCATCGGCGGGGTTCACCAACAGCCGGAGATACGCAAGGATGTCCTTGATCTCTTTCCGGCTGTAGAACTGGGTTCCGCCGAACACGCGATAGGGCAGCCCCGCCCGCCGCAACGTCTCCTCGATAACGCGGGCTTGGCCATTGGTGCGGAACAGGACGGCGACTTCCTTCAAGGGACATCCCCGCTCCGCGATGTCGTTGCTTATGAACTCAGCCTCGTCGCGTTCCGAGTTGGCTTCGTACAGCCGCACCCGTTCGCCCTTATCGAGCCCGGTCCACAACGACTTGCCCAAGCGAAACTCGTTGTTGGACACCACCCGGTTGGCGCAATCCAGGATCTGCTGGGTGCTGCGGTAGTTCTGCTCAAGCCGGATGACCGCCGCGCCGGGATACTCTTGCTCGAAATTCAGGATGTTCTCGAGATCGGCCCCGCGCCAGGAGTAGATGCTCTGGTCCTCGTCGCCCACCACGAAGATGTTGCCGTCCTTGCCCGCCAGCTCCCGCGCCAGGACAAACTGCGCGTGGTTGGTGTCTTGGTATTCGTCGACGTGAACGTAGCGGTAGCGCCGCTGATACCGGGCGCGGATATCCTCGTGATCGCGCAAGATACGGGCGGGAAGGACCAGTAGATCGTCGAAATCCACCGCGTTGGCGTTCCACAAGGCCTCGTGATACTTGTTCCAGAGATGGAGGTAGGCGTCTTCCTCGGCGTCCTCTTCCCTTGGCGCCGTCAGGCCTTGCTTGAACTGGCTGATCCAGTTCAACGTCTCCCGCGGAGAAACGCGGTTGTACTTGGCGGGCATCTCCTTCACAAGCCGCTTCACGAGGGAGAGTTGATCGGAGTCGTCCAACACCGTGAAGGTGGTGGACCGGCCGAGACGCTCAATCTCGCGCCGCAGCAGGAACAGCCCAAAGGAATGGAACGTGCCCACCCATGCGGCCAACCGCTCCACGCCGAGCCGCTCCGCCACCCGCTCGCGCATCTCGTTCGCCGCGCGATTGGTGAACGTCACGGCAAGCAAGTTGCGCGGGTCGACGCCTTGTTCGGCCACCAGCCACGCCAAGCGCTCGACAATTACACGCGTCTTGCCCGTGCCCGCTCCAGCAAGCACCAGCACCGGCCCGTTTCCAGCTTCAATGGCTTGACGCTGCACATCATTCAGGGTGGTCATTGTTCGTTCCCGTGGCTCTCTTGGCTTGAAATCGTGTGGGGAATCCCGATCGTACGGCAGCCGGACGCCAATTTCAAGAAGGAGCCGCGCGGTCATCGCTGGCGGGATCGGCGCGGCGTAGATTCTGTTTGACGGCGTCGTCCTCTCGTGGTATAGTGCTTGTGTAACCCTAGGGGAGAAAATTGTGAGGTGTATGATATGAAAACCGCGCGCACCCGTGGCTTTACGCTCATCGAGCTGTTGACCGTAATCGCCATCCTATCCATCCTGTTCGCTATCACGGCAGTGGCCGCCCCGCGCGTCATAGAGCGGGCACGTGTGGCCAATGCCCAAAGCATAATGAACGATATCCGCACCCAACTCGCGACCTATGCCTCCGAACACGGGACGTTTCCGCCGCGATACGGCTATTTTCAAGATCCCGAAGCCGGGGAAGACCACAGGCGTCACTATTTGCTACCGTACACGCAGTATATCAACATTCATCGCAGCATCGAGCTGTATGATCCATTTTCCATGACCCATGACGCCAATCAAAGCGGAGAGATCGACCTGCTTGAGTTCGCGCCTTGGGGCGGGCAGGCTCGTCCTGGCGTCTTTACATTTCCGGAGACGGCCTTCAACCCGTTTGAGCCCAGTGGCGACGCAGCCGAAGACGCTGTGCGGCAGATGGATCAGCCCCGGCCTTTTATCTATGTGCCCGTCAACAGTGAGCAGGCCCGTTTAGTCCAGGAGTACTACCACTACCATGGCGACTGGTATGGCACGACATGGGACGCTGACGATCACCGTCTCCGCCGGCTCAACTTTCCCCCAAGCAGCTACGATACATTCGTGCTTATCAGCGTGGGTCCAGAAGAAACCACGAGCGGCGTAGTTTCCGACCATGAAGCGTTCCAATACACTGACCTATACGATGGCTCTGGTGGACCTAGAGACTTGGGCCAGCTATATCACGCCGCGGCATTGCGGACGTATTACCTTGCCACCCGCGACCTCGAAGGGAACGGCGCGCCCGACTTTGACTTCATCAACCGGACGCGCGGCGACGCGGGCAATCCCGCCTCCTACGCGGATTTTGCTGGTCCAGACGAGCAATTGAACTTGCTGCCCGACGGGAGCAATAGAGCCGGCCCGCTTATTCTTCAATACTAGGCATGGCGCGCATACGCCCATGAAGAAATTAGCCCCTGTCTTCCCAGTGAGGAAGGCAGGGGCTGCTGTTTTTGGGTTGTATGTCATGACCTTGAGGCGCCCAGGGGCCTCCACCCCGTGATGGGCCATACCGCCTCTTGGCGCGTTCACTTCGGTCTTCAACAGGCTTGGGCTTGGCCCCGGCCGTCAAATACCGGTCACGCAAGTCCCACTTCTACGGCAGATTGTTCACAATGGCCTGCCCGAATTCGCTGCACTTCACTTCCTTGGCGCCGTCCATGAGCCGGGCAAAGTCATACGTCACGGTCTGGGACGCGAACGTCTTCACCATGGCGCGGGTAATGGCGTCGG
>PUOI01000417.1 GCA_003552765.1 Candidatus Hydrogenedentota bacterium
CCAACATCCATGGGCTGGACGCATATCACCACCACTTCGACATCGCGGGCTCGAAGAACATCGTGGTGGAGAACGTCTTTCTCACGGGCCGCAGCGGGACCGCGCCCTTCCAGATCGACGGCAGCCCGTTCTACAACAACACGTGGGATGGCGAGACAAACGTGCAACCCGTCCAGGACGGCACGCCGAACGACGGCATTTTCCTGTCAAACTCCGTGATACGCCCCACGAACCGGCCCAATCACGGTATCCACTTCCACCGAAACCACGGGCAAAACATCTTCATCGACAACGTGTTGATCGAGCACCTCGAGAACGGGATCTTCCGGGATGGGAACACCCATAGGAAGGACGTCTTCATCAACAACGTTGTCGTCAAGGATGTCACCAACCGCGGCGTCAATTTCCGGCCCACCGATACGCCAGACGAGCGTGTCAGCATGACCAATGTCATCATCGAGGACGTGTCCGGGCCTGGCCTCGTGGAATACCACGGCTGCCGCGACCTGACCCTGCGGTACGTCAAGGCCCAAGCGGATCCCGAGGCCGGTTCCGGGCGGATTGTCTTGGACGACGTGGCGTTGGCGGCGGTGGACGGCGCGCATGTTAACGGGGCCGGCGCAGGGAGCGCGCTCTGGCTCCGCGATTGCCGGAACGTAACCGTGTCCAACCTGACCGCCCAGCACGTGTCGCGTTCCCTGCGGCTGGAAGACTGCGCCAACATCCGCTACAGCGGCATTGCCGAATTGGATGAGAACGGGCAGCCTCGCGAAGCCGCAATTGAAGGCGCGGAATACCTCGCCCCATGGAATCATAGCGGCTGACAAGACGGGCCGCCTGTTCTTCCTCTCCCCTCGCTACCCTCCATGGGTATAGTCCTTCGCACCGCCGGCATTCATGGGCCGCTCAAGAAACGGCGTTCATATCCGCCCATTGCGGTCACGGGCCTCGCCGATCTGTTGGAACGGTTCATAAAGAACGTGCTAGGCTTAGGGCTGATTATGCTGGCGGCAGTTGGACATCGAAAGGAGATCGTTATGAATGGCGGCATGCGGCGCGGAAAGAAGAGGATCCTCGGGGCGGATGGAAAGATGGACCGGCGGGCGTTTTTGACGGCCGTGGGCGCGGGGGCGGCGGCGTGCGCCTTGCCCGGCGCCGTAAAGGCCAGTGAGGGGGAAAGACCCAACTTCGTGTTCATCTTCGCGGATGATCAGGATTACGAGGCCTTGCGGGCCTTGGGCAATGATGAAGTTCTCACGCCCAATCTCGACCGCCTTGTGCGCGGGGGGACCACGTTCACGCATGCTTATAACATGGGGTCCTGGAGCGGGGCGGTGTGCGTTCCGTCGCGAACCATGCTCATGACTGGCCTGACGGTGTGGAACGCCCACGAGGCGCATCAAGGCGATCTGGATGAAGCCTATGTGGAGCAAGGGCGTTTCTGGCCGCAGCTCCTGGAACAGGCGGGGTACGAGACGTACATGACGGGTAAATGGCACGTGAGCGCGGACGCGCACGCCGCCTTTAACTACGTGACCAACGTCCGGCCGGGCATGCCCAATGTCTTTCCCAACAATGTTCCCGAAGGGTACGATCGGCCCGTGGAGGGCGAGGAGGATCCCTGGAGCCCTTGGGACAGGGACTTCGGCGGGTACTGGGAAGGCGAGACGCATTGGAGCGAGGTGCTGGCCGAGGACGCCGAGGGCTTTCTCGAACAGGCCGGGGAGCGGGACGCGCCGTTCTTCATGTATCTGGCTTTCAACGCGCCGCATGATCCGCGTCAATCGCCCCAGGAGTACGTGGAGAAGTACCCGCTGGACGATGTGGATACGCCGGAGAACTTCAAGCCTGAGTATCCCTACAACGAAGAGATTGGCTCAGGCCGCGGTCTGCGCGACGAACGCCTCGCGCCGTTTCCCCGCACCGAGTACGCCGTGCAGGTCCACCGGCAAGAGTACTACGCGATCATCACCCACATGGACACGCAGATCGGGCGGATACTGGATGCGCTCGACGCAACGGGCAAGGCGGACAATACCTACGTGATCTTCACGGCCGATCACGGGCTGGCGGTGGGCCAGCATGGGCTCATGGGCAAGCAGAACATGTATGACCACAGCGTCCGCGTGCCTTTTGTGATTACCGGGCCGGACATCCCGGAGGATCACCGCATCGCGGCGCCCATTTACCTGCAGGACGCCTTGCCGTCCACGCTGGAACTCGCGGGCGAAGCGATTCCCGAGCAAGTGGAGTTCGCCAGCTTCGTTCCGGTCATCCGGGGCGAGGCCGAGGCCACGCACGAAGCCATCTACGGAGGCTACATTGAGCGCCAGCGCATGGTCACGCACAATGGCAAGAAACTGCTGCTGTATCCCGAGGCGGGCGTGGCGCGGCTCTACGATCTGGAGGAGGATCCCCTTGAGCTGAATGACCTCGCGGATGATCCGGAATCGGAACCCGTCATGCGGGAACTGTTCGCGGTCTTGCAAGACTTGCAGGCAAAGTTCAACGATGACCTGGACCTCACGGAGACCTTCCCGGAGCTGCAATAGGGAAGTTTGGCAGTCTATCTCCGCTTGGCGTTCAAGTGGTGGCATATAGCTTGGGTGGGTTTGAACAGAAATTGGGGGAAGCACATGATGGCTAATAGGAGAAGCAGTTCGTGGGTGAGCTTGGGCGTTCTGTTGTGCATAGGCGCTCTGGCCTTCGC
>PUOI01000324.1 GCA_003552765.1 Candidatus Hydrogenedentota bacterium
AAGCACAGCGGACTTCAGATAACGGGGAACAACACCCGCGTGATCGGCTCCGAGATTTACATGCGCTCTTTCGGGCATGGGTTCTACATTCAAGACGGGGCCACGAACACCTACTTCGAGGATTGCTACGTCGAGGGCGAAATGCGCTCCACGGATGACATGCTCGCCGAAACCTCTGGTCCAGCCTATGAGGCCGATTTCGCTTCCGTTTACCGCAATCGCGAAGGAGAGAACGAAATCCTGCCGGGGTACAAAAAGTCCTTGGCGGAAGACGGCTTCCGCACGTATGGCGGGGTCCAAGACGTGACCTTTGTCAACTGCACCGCGAAGAATATGCGCGGCGGATGGGAATTGAGAGATAGCGGGCCCATCCACATAGAAGATTGCGAGGCCATCGGCAACGAGCGGGGCTTCTGGGTGGGTGAGGACGCCGTAGTGAAGGACAGCCGTGGAGACGCCAAGTACGGGCCTCTCTTGTTCTTGGAAGGCGAGAACAGCTCAGTGGACTTGGAACTAATGCCAGAGGAGTCCGAGATGAATGTGCACGCCTTGGCCACCATTCACGGCTCGGACCACGAAGTCTCGATTGGGCCGCGGGAAGACGAAAACATCAACCCCACCCTCCCGATCAAGCTCGGGTTTAGCCAACCCGGCGCCGGCGAAGGAATGGCGCCTTATGGCGAACAAGCCGCGCGGGACATCCGATTAACCAACGAGACGGACGCGCCCCTCGTTATCGGCGAACAAGCGAGCGCCTGCGAGATCATCACCCAAGGTGAAGTGCGTGAGAACGCCGGCGACGATATCGCCATCCAAAATGGAGAGCAGTAGCCTCAGCCGGGCTCAGCTCTCGTAGTCGGGTTCGTCGTCCTCTTCTTCGTCTTCGCCCCCTCCCAAAATCGACACGTCCTGTCCAGCCTGATCCATCACTTCCTGGGCTGCGTAAATCGGAGCTTGGAGACGCGTGGCGATGGCGATGCCGTCGCTTGGCCGTGAATCCACGCGCAGGACTTGTTCGACCTGACCGTTCGCCCCCTTACGCTCGATATTGAGATGGGCATAGAAGACATCGTTTTCGAGCTTATAAATCGCGACGGAGTCCAGCGCGCCGCCCAAGCCCGCCAAGATGTTGCAGATGAGGTCGTGGGTCATGGGACGGCCGATATCCCGCTGAATCAATGCGGCGTGGATGGCGTCCGCCTCCGCAATTCCCACAACCATGGGCAACACCCGGTCTTCATTGCGCAAAATCACCACAGGCTGGTGGTGGCCGTCGCTGCTTACGCCTAAGACTTCAAGCTTAATCATGATTTCATCCTCCGTTTCTTCCACTATTGTATCGCGCCATCTCTTTCGTGTCGATCCCTGGCCCCTCAGCAGCGCCAATCACAGCGGAGCGCCACGCCAGAACTCCCCTGCCCCGGAAGGATCTGTCCAACGCCCTGGGAGTATGGGATAAGTCAGCCCGCATCGGGGATGTAAGCGGGTTCCGCTGCGGCGGCGAGGCCATGGAGCGACCAGAGTCACGCGCGTTATCGTTCAGGCTGCCAAGAAATACGGACTGAAAACCAGAACGGGCGTCCCCCTCAATGAACAACCGCCGCGCGGTCTTCGATCAACTGTTGGATCGTGGCCGGGGTGAGTTCACGCAGAGAATCAACAACGATTTCCGCTTTCTCCGCCAATGCATCGCGAGGGGCCGTTCCGGTGATGGCGGCTGCCGCCATGCCCGCGGCGTGGGCCGCATCCAGCCCCGCCAACGCATCTTCAAGGACGGCGCACTGGGCGGGCGGCAGTTCGAGTTTCTCTGCGGCGCGCAAAAAAACGTCGGGGGCGGGTTTGCCGCGGGTGACCTCCTGGCCATTGACGCTGGCGGTGATCAAATGGGCACTGGGCAGGTTGTCCAGGACGGTTTGAACATTCTCTTTCGGCCCCGAAGAACCGATGGCAAGGCGGAACCCGCCCTCCGCCAAGGCGGCAATCAGCTCGGACGCGCCTTCCATGGCAGGGAAATCTTCCGTGATTATCTCGCGGTATTCGGCTTCCTTTTCTTCATCCCAGCGGGCGATCTCTTCATCGCTCATGGTGTCGCCAAAGAAATGCTGGATGATGTCCCGGCTTGTTCGCCCGAATGTTTCGGCAAACTCAGGTTCGGTGAGTTCACGTCCCTTTTGCTTCAGCATTCGCCGCCACGATTCGAAGTGCGCCTGGTAGCTATCCACCAGCACACCGTCCATGTCAAAGATAACGCCGTATTGCTTCATGCTTGGATCTGTGCTCCTTCGTCTGCTAATGCGATGAATCCAGTCTACTCCATACTTGGCTCGGGCATGACGATCCGGGTGGCATAATCGCTCCACCCTTCCATATGCTTCTCCAGCCACAGGACATCAACGGGCCGGGGCGTAGCGTCCGTCCGGCGCGGGACCACCACGGTGGTGATCCGGGCTTCCTCAGACAACGCCTCCACCGACCGCCAGGTTTCTCCGCGATCTTCGGTGACCATCCGATGCACCTCAGATAGATCGGCCTCGGCATCCGTGCTCTTGGCCACGAACACCGTGTGCGGCTCGTCGGGGTCAATGGCGATGGCGTGGTTCTTGCGCTCCGGCGTGTTGTCCCAACCGCGGGCGAGTTCCGTGACCCGGTGATGACGCCAGGCGCCGTCTTCATCGGGCGTGGCCCAGTATCCGTCGTGCGTCTCGGAT
>PUOI01000402.1 GCA_003552765.1 Candidatus Hydrogenedentota bacterium
TCCCCAGATGACCTTCAGCACGTTCCACCCCGCGCCTCGGAACAAGGACTCCAGTTCTTGTATGATCTTTTGGTTGCCCCGCACGGGGCCGTCGAGCCGTTGGAGGTTGCAGTTGATGACGAAGATGAGGTTGTCGAGCTGCTCCCGGCCAGCCAATGTGATGGCGCCCAGGGATTCCGGTTCGTCGCATTCCCCATCGCCCATGTAGACCCATACTTTGCTGTCGCTGGGTTTTTTCAGACCCCGGTCCTCGAGATAACGGGCGAAGCGCGCCTGGTAGATCCCTTGTATGGGGGCCAAGCCCATGGAGACGGTAGGAAACTGCCATAATTCGGGCATGAGCCATGGGTGCGGATACGAAGACAATCCGCCCCCCTCGCTCAGCTCGCGGCGGAAGTTGCGCAATTGCTCGACCGTAAGCCGGCCTTCGAGATAGGCGCGGGCGTAAATCCCAGGCGTGGCGTGGCCCTGAAAATAGACTAGGTCGCCCTCGTGCTCCTCCGTTGTCGCGCGGAAGAAGTGGTTGAAGCCCACTTCATAAAGCGTGGCGGCGCTGGCGTAGGTCGAGATATGCCCGCCAATACCGGCGCACTCCCGGTTGGCCCGCACCACCATCGCCATGGCGTTCCAGCGAACGATACTCTTGATGCGCCGCTCGATTTCCCGGCTTCCCGGAAACACCGGCTGCTCATCCACGGGAATCGTGTTGATGTAGGGCGTATTTGCCGAGTACGGCAATCCGATCCCGGCGCTTTGAGCGTGGATTTGCAGTTGCCGCAGGATATGCCGCACCTTTTCGGCGCCACCCTGGCGGATGACGTAATCCAGGGATTCCAGCCAGTCGCGCGTTTCGGCGTCATCGTCAAAGTTGGGTTGTTCTTGAATTTTCTCCAGCGGATCCACTTCCGATACGTCCCCTTTCCGGCATTGAGGCGTCTCTTTGGGCTTGTAAGGATCGAAAGCGCACGCCTTGGCGGCGCGGCGCAGCGCTTCCAACAGGTTTGGAATATACTACGGATTACACCTTACCAGTATCAAGACGCGCGCGCATCCCGGCTGTTTTGGGATCCGCATGCTCCCCCTGGCATGTGATGGATTCATGGAATCAGCGCGTCTTGCCTGATGTTTCTCTGGTGTGTTGAGTATAACAGCGGCAGCCCAGTCCAATATTCCGGGGCCCGGCCCACCCGTAGAGTGGCCCGTGTTGGCTTGCCTGCACTCTTCGCGGGGTTTTACTCAGGGCGCGAACAGGGGTATACTTTCCCAGCGCTGGATTGGTCCGCGTAAAGCTGTAAGGAGCTGTCACCCCATGTATTGCCCCGTTTGCCGGGAGGAGCCGCTCATCGTGCTGGAGCACGATGAGGTGGAGGTCGATTATTGTCCCCAATGCCATGGCGTGTGGCTGGACAGTGAGGAGGCCGATCTGCTCTTCGGCAGCCACGCCGTGTGCGAGCGTTTCATGAGCAGTGGCCGCCCGGATCCCGTGGCGGCGAAGCGCAACCTCCGCTGTCCCGAATGCGGCAAGGTCATGGAGAAGGACGCCGCCGGGAGTGGAGAACCGGTTACCTACGACCGCTGTGTGCAGGGCCATGGGATGTGGTTTGACGAGGGAGAACTGGCGGCGATTATGCGGCGCGGCCACGAATTGGCCGATGGCGATAAGGTCGAGGCCTTTCTCCAAGGATTGTTTGGAGACAATGTGTAGTACGCCGGGCCATTTGCCGCCGGTGGAGCCAACGCTGAAGAGAGAAAGGGTGAGACGATGATTCCAATGCTTGTCTTAGGGGCTGTCCTTCTGGTGCTGGTGATCTGGACCGTCACCATCTACAACGGGCTGGTGCGGTTGCGCAATCAAGTGAAGAACGCGTGGTCGCAGATCGACGTGCAGTTGAAACGGCGTCACGACCTGATTCCGAATCTGATCGAGACCGTGAAGGGCTACATGACGCATGAGCGGGAGACACTCGAAAACATCACCAAGGCGCGCAGCCAAGCCATGCAAGCGCAGTCCGTGGGTGAACGCAGCCAGGCCGAAAGCCAGTTGTCCGGCGCGCTGGGCCAGTTCTATGTGGTGGTCGAGAACTACCCCGAGTTGAAGGCGAACGAGAACTTCCTCGCGCTCCAGGAGGAGTTGACCTCCACGGAGAACCGCATCGGATTCGCGCGCCAGCATTACAACGACCGGGTTATGACGCTCAACAACCGCGTTCAGATGTTTCCGAGCAATATCGTCGCGGGGATGTTCAACTTCAAGCAAGAAGAGTTCTTTGAGATCGAGGATCCGAGCCAACGCGAGGCCCCGAAAGTCAGCTTCTCCTGATCGCCTCACGGGGGCGTAGGCATAAAGTAACGCGCGGAAAACGAAATCCATGTGGGAACAAATTCGTTCGAACCGGCGGAAATCGGTATTCCTTGTCTTTCTCATGGCCCTTTTGCTGGTTACGCTGGGCTACGTCCTTGGTGAGGCGCTGCAGCCGGGGCTGGGTGTCTACGGCGTTCTCGTGGCTGTGGTCATCTGGGTAATACTCAGCACAGCCGCCTATTTCCAGGGCGGCAACATCATGCTAGCGTTCGCCGGGGCCAAACCGATCGAGAAGGAAGACCATCCCCAGCTATTCAACGTGGTTGAGGAGATGACCATCGCCTCCGGCCTGGGGAAGATGCCCGCCGTGTACATCATCAACGACA
>PUOI01000456.1 GCA_003552765.1 Candidatus Hydrogenedentota bacterium
CATACTCACATCAATGGCAACCCACTCCCTGGCCGCGCCCTCGAAAGCCACAAGGGACGATTTTCCGTGTCCTTCCGTGCGTTCCATGGTTGCATCCATCGGTGTTCATCCGCGTTCATCCGTGGTTCTATTCTTTCCCGGCGCCCGCCTCCAGGACAAAGACGATGTCAGCGCCCTGCTCGTAAAGCCGGTGTGTGAGACCGCCTTCGTCGCGGTGGTTCCGGCCCACGGAGTAGATGCGGCGGGAACCGTCTGGCCGGACCACATAGCGCAAGGGTTCGCCGTCAAGGCAGAACAGGTCACGGGGCACTTCGTCCAAATATTCGGGGACCAGTTCGCTGAGGCTGTCCGGCCAGCGTTCATGCTCCAGCCGGAACCGTTCCACGGCGGACGCGGTTTGGGCGAGGCGGAGGTAGGTGCGGGCGCGCCATTCGGAATCAAAGGTTCGAACTGTTGTATCTACATGCACGTTTGCGAGTCCGCCCATGGCGAGAGGCATACCCTGAAACGATTCCTGCAATTCCCGTAACTCGCGGCCGTCGCGTGGAAAGTCTTCGGCCGCATCGTCCAGCACCTTCGAATAGAAATGTAGGACCACCATTCGCTCGTTAACGGGAGGCATGACCAACTTCTCCACAATCTCCCTCAAACCCACGAGCGCCGGCATGTTTTCGTCATTGGGTTCATCCCACGGATAGTGACCCTCCAAGGCAAGGACCCGCTCGCCCATGAGCCCGTGGCGCATCATCCAGTCCTGCTGGTAGGGCGCCTCGATTTCCGCAAATCCTTCCTGTAATCGCCGCAGATCTGCTTCCGTTGGTGACGCGCGGTCCAGGATGGTTTCAAGGGTGGCGACGGCTCGTCCCAAAATAGCGAACCGGGTAAGTTGGGCTGAGAGAATGGGCTCCTCGGCCAACGACTCCGCTAGGGGCAGTATGGCAAGGCAGGCCTCCACGGCTCGGGCGGGTTCTCCCTTCTTGCTCCAATGGAGGGCGTCGAGATGCAGCTCTTGCCCTTTTTCCCTCAGTCTGGATAGTTGTGTGGTGTAGATTTCGGAGATAAACTCAACGTATTCCCGTCCAAAATACAGCATGAAGTATTGAGCTGGACGACGACCGTCCTCGGCGATGCGTTTGAGTTCTTTAACAAGGGGAGAGGTCGCGTTTTCCCAGTAAGCTCTGGGGAGGGACCAATCGATCTCATCCAGCGGTTCGCCAGGCTCAATGCGGCGGTTGCCCACGATATACAGATAATCGTAGAGAGACTCACGGGCTTTCGTCCGGACCTCATGCCGGGTGAGTTCTGGATTGGTTTCCCTCAGCTTGTCCTCAAGCATCCTGAGCACTTCCCGGAGGCTTCCACGAGACAAGGTGATGTAGTCGACGGCCACGTTCTCCTCCTCCGGGATGACCTCGTAGTACGTGCGAAGATCCTCCCAGGTAGCGGGCGCGTTTTGGTCCCGAAGGTAAGCTCTATACGCTGGTTCCCCGGGGCCCCCTAGCCACACGACAAGGACCACCGCCGCCCCCGCCATCGCCCATTTGCCGAAGCGCCAGCGCGGCGCGGAATCGTCTTTCCGAAGGTGCTCGTGCTGGCGCGGGTCTTGCTCCACCGCTGCCCCATGCCGGCGCCGATTGATGTCGAGCAGCATGGCGGGGTAGGGCAACACAATCAGGCTGGCGAGGAACAGGCACGCTAGCGCTTCTCCCCCGTAGCCAAGGAGGAAGAGCGTCCCAGGCAATTCGGCCAAAGGTTGCGTCAGCGCTCCACGCACCATCCATGCCGCGCCAACCCACACCCCCAACCCCCACGCCAGGGCGCGGGTGGACATGAGATGTTTACCCCAAGCCAGGTCGTAGGTTGCGAAGACCAAGGCAAAGAAAGCTAGTTTAATCCCCCATATGACGGCCGTAGTCAGCGGTTCGCCCAACAGCGCTTCGTCCAACGGCGCGTTCAAGGTTGGGGAAGTGAAGAGTCTGACTCCGGCTAGAATGAAGGCAGAGAGAATAAGCACGCTAACGAGCCAGCGGAGGAGGCGCGTTCCCAACGCCATGAGGAAGCAAACCAGTAGCGCAAGGCCGATACCCCGGCTCGTTACCGCCCACACAGCTTCTTTTGTGCTGAGCGCGCCCTCCGCAACGGTGTGGGCCAGCATCTGGAAATAGTAGGCGCCGCCGTTTGCCGCCAAAAACAAGACCAAGGCCGCGAGGACAAGCGGTGTAAGTAGTATGATGTTCGCGCGCATCTTCGCACGGGCGTAGCCGGCGCTCGTCAAGGGCCGCATGTACTCGAACCCTGGCGCCCCCGGCGCAAAGCGAAAGCCAATAATCGCGGAAGCCGGCGCATGTGCGAAAGCTCCTATCCCAATCATCAGGAAAGCATAGAGGGAAGCCGCCAGCCCAAATTGTTCAACGCCCCCGTATAACCACGTAATGAGCGAGGCCAGCACCCACAGCCCAATCGCCGTCAAGGGCATGACCCAGCCCACCCGGCGCAACTCGAACCAGGTCTGGGCGGCGAGGGGTGAGGAGAAGGGAGCGAGGTTGGGCGCTCTGCGAAAGGAAAAGCGTTCGGGCCATTCCCAGATCTCGGGTATCCCCACTCGGCGCCCCGTGCGGGCAGCCCTGACCGCAAGCACGGAGACGCCATGGGCCAGCGCGGCCGCGAACGCCACGGCTAACAACC
>PUOI01000137.1 GCA_003552765.1 Candidatus Hydrogenedentota bacterium
CGTCATACTCGGTAGCCACGAAGTTGGACTCTTCCCGAGTGAGCCCTCCTGTCAGAAAGACGCTGGTCCCGGTGGGAAAGTACGAGGAAACGGTTATCTCGCTCAGCGAACGCTCTTCTTCAAGGTTATCGGGTTCGGGCGGCCGAAGCTGTTCGGACAGGAACCCCGTGGCTCTCGCGGCAATGTCCCGCCGCGTGGGGGGTTCGAACGGTCCCTGGGCGATCTGGTCCGACGCTAGCTCCAAGACATTCGCGGCCGTGCTCCGCGAATCGGGACCAATAATCGGGGGAAGGAGACCGCCCTCGGCATTGGCCGTCGACCCAAACGTAAACTCCTCGGCCCCGGCGAGCTGCTCGCGGCTTTTCCCGTGGGAAAGAGTGGCCATAAGCTCGGGGTCAAATCGGGCCTGTTCCTGAGGCACAAACCCGCCGCTGATCCTCGGCGCAAGCTGGGCTATCTGAAGTCCGGGGTTGTTCATCAACGCCGTTAGCAGGGCGCCGTCGCGCGACACTTGCAGTTCGGCGCCAGGCTCAAGGTCCGGCGTCAGTTCGAGGGCCGTGTCCCGTTCCGTCAGTGCATCGGCCGGGGCCAAATCGGGGCCGCCCCGTTCTTCATTCGCGTTCATGGTACCGGTTCGAAGTTGAGACGGCCGGGTGGCCGTATGAGTTCCCCCCACGCAAGCAGGAACGAGCAACAGAAGGATGGCCCCTAGAATGGAAGGCCGATAGTACCGCCTCCAACGTTCAGCAGTCATATGCGCTTCTCTCCCCTCATATGCCGGACCTTTCCCGGCAACACGGTGTTTCCCCCAGAACGGACCCCACGGCATCAACGGCTGTGGGAGTCTTCCCACGACTTTTCGATTTCTTGCGGCACGGGCGCCGGCGTGGTCTGTGGCGCTTGGCCACGAATCCAGGCGCGGCCCCGCAACCAGTGTACCGGCCTACGAAGCACAAGGGAAAGGTCATCCAGGAAGGTGTAGGCCACGGGCGTCACGATGAGCGACAAGAACAACGCCATGCTCTGCCCGCCCACAATCACCATCGCGGCCGAACGGCGCTCCTCCGCGCCGACTCCCCCTGCGACAATCAAGGGGGCCATGCCGGCGATGAGGGTTAGGGTCGTCATCAGAATGGGACGCAAGCGATCCCGGTTGCCTTGGAGGACGGCGGCCAAGCGGCTCATGCCTGTCTCTCGCAGGCTGTTCATGCGATCGATCTGCAGAATGCCGTTCTTCATGACGATCCCGAAGAGCACCAGCAACCCCAGCGCGGAGTAGAGATTCAAGGAAATGCCCGTCAGCCACAAGGTCAAGAAGGCGAACGGCACGGTCAACGGAACGGACAGCATGATGGTCAGCGGATGGGCGAAATGCTCGAACTGGGCGGCCAAAATGATGTACACGAACAAGATGGCGACCAGGAACACCCACAAGAATTCGTTGAAGGTCTCCTCAAGTTCCCGTCCGCTTCCCGAGATACGCGTGGAATATCCCATGGGGAGATTCATCTCATCCACGGCTTGTTGGATGGCCTCGATGCGGTCTCCCAAAGCGTAACCGGACGCCACATTGGCCCGCAGGCTCACTTGGCGCTGACGATCGATTCGGTCAATACGGGACGCCGTCATCTCTTCGTGGAAGTCGATTAAGGAACGGACGGGGATCATGCGGCCATCCTGTGCGGGCACGTACAAGCCGCTGATGGCTTCCTCCGTTGTGCGGTCCTCTTCGCGCAACCGCAACTGAATCTCGTAGTCCTCGTTGGTGGCGGGGTCACGGAAGCGGGCCACCCGTTCATCGCCCCCGACCATGAGCCGCATGGCGCGCGCCAGATCGCCCATGGAGACACCAAGCCTCGCCGCGCGATCGCGGTCTATGTCTAGCTGAAGCTCGGGCCGGTCGATCTGAAGCGTGGTTTGAGCGTCAACGATGCCGAGTTCTGGCGCTTGCTCTTCAAGCTGGCCAGCGTACTCGTTTAGGGTCTCCAGGTCGGGGCCTTGCAGGATGAAGTCGATCTCATCTCCCACGGCGGACCATTGGAACGAGCGGGCGTTTCGGACGGATAGACGAAGATCCTCGTACTGTTCAAGGCGATCCCGGATGAGCCCGCGCACGTCGCCTTGGGAATAATTACCTTCAAAGGCCTCGCCCGGATTGCCGCGCACAAGGGCGCGCAGGAAACGGCCCACGGAGAAGCGCCGTTCGTCATGGTCTTTCAAGTAGACGAACGCACGGGCTTGGTTCAAACTGCCGCTGCTGGAGAGATGCTCGCCCACGGAGACCAAGTACGACTCAATGGCGGGGATCTCCGCGAGTTCGCGTTCGATGATCGCGGCGACCTCGTCCATGGCGGTCATGCTCACCCCTTCGGGGGTCCGGGCCACCACTTCGATCTCTCCTTCGTCCACGTCGCCGGGAGTGTATTCCTGTGGGACCAAGGGATAAATCAACACGGCCGAAAACATGATGGCTCCGGCCAGCAGTCCCACCGCCAGCCGGTGGTTCATGGCGGTCTTCAGCGCCGAGCTATAGAACGAATCGATAGCCGCGAAGAGCCGGGTGTGTTTTGAGAGCGATTGAGCCCCGCTATGTCCCTGCTCCCATCCCAAGAGCCGCGCGCCCAGGGCGGGCGCCAGCGTGAAGGCGACAAGGGTGCTCACCAGCACGGCCAC
>PUOI01000201.1 GCA_003552765.1 Candidatus Hydrogenedentota bacterium
ACGCCTACCGGCAAATCAGCCGCAGCCAGATGTGGGATAACCTGGCGTATTTTCTGGAGAAAGTGGTTCCCGTCGCGGAAGAAGCCGGCGTGCATCTCGCCATCCACCCCGACGACCCGCCCTGGTCTATTTTTGGCTTGCCGCGCATTATCGTCGATGAAGATGCGCTTGCGAAAGTCATTGGGTTGGTGGACAGCCCGTACAACGGGCTCACGCTCTGTACGGGTTCGCTGGGCGCTTCACGCAACAATCATCTCGTGCGCATCATTAAACGGGTTGCGCCCCGCATTAATTTCGTCCACATGCGCAACGTGAAAGTCACGGGCCACAAACATTTCCACGAATGCCCGCATCCCTCCCGTTTCGGCAGCATTGACATGCTGGATGTCATGACGGCCCTGGCCAACACCGGCTACACTGGACCCATCCGGCCCGATCACGGGCGCATGATTTGGGGTGAACAGGGCCGGCCCGGCTACGGACTGTTCGATCGCGCGTTGGGCGCCATGTACTTGCAGGGGTTGCGCGAAGCGGCCATGTTCAACGCCAAACGCCTGAATGCGACGGCGCAAATCTGACCTGGGTATTGCGAACATGGGAAATGGGGAACTCTATCAGAGCAACTTGTCTCCTCTACCTAGATTATGCTTCGGTCACCCAAGGACCTGCCGCGGCGAATACCGGCCTAGAATTTCAGGGTAACGATCTTGGGCTCACAGCGGCCAAAGCTTCGCTTGAGCGTCTTTCAGAACGCCTTGCGCGGAGAGAATCAGTTCCACGGTCTCCCGCACGGCGCCGTCGCCGCCTTTGAGCTGGGTGATGTAGTGGGCGTGCGCCTTGACCTCTTGGACGGCGTTGCCCACGGCCACGGCCAACCCCACCCGGCACAGGACGGGCACATCGGGGAGGTCATCGCCCACGAAGCACACGGCGTCCATCAAGATGCCGGTCTCGGCCGTGATCTGTTCCAGCGCCTTGCGTTTGTCCATTGCTCCGAGGTGGATGTGGGGCATGCCCAAGTCCTCGGCCCGTTTCCGCACCACGGCGCAGTCCCGCGCGGATACCAAGCCGGTAACCATGCCGGCGGCTTGGGCCAGTTTCACTCCCAGGCCGTCGTGCACATGGAAGCGTTTCCACTCGTTGCCATGCGCGTCAAAAGACATGCCGCCATCGGTGAGCACGCCATCCACATCCAGCAGGAGCGCCTTCACCGCGCGGGCGCGCCGCTGCACGCTGGGATGTTGGGCATGATGATTCATCGCGAGCCGCCATCCCCTTGTTGCATCACGCGGTGAATCGCCAGCAGGCCTTCGAGCACGCGCCGGAAGTCCGCAAGCGGAAGCTGGCTCGGACCATCGCTCAACGCCTCCGCGGGGTTGGGATGAACCTCCATGAAAACGCCCGACACGGCCCCCGTCGCGAGAGCCGCGCGCGCCAATGGGGCGATGAATTCGGGCTGCCCTCCGCTCGACCCCTGCTCGCCTCCCGGTTGTTGCACGCTGTGAGTGGCGTCAAAGATCACGGGGTAGCCCGTCTGCTCCATGATGAGCAGGCCGCGCATGTCCACCACCAGATCGTGATAGCCGAACGTGGTCCCGCGTTCCGTCAAGAGGATGCGCTTGTTCCCGCAAAACGCCACCTTCTCCGCGGCCCTATTCATATCGCCCGGCGCGAGGAATTGCCCCTTCTTGATGTTGACGGCCCGGCCCGTGGCCCCGGCGGCTTCGAGCAGATCGGTCTGACGGCACAAGAAGGCGGGGATCTGCAAGATGTCCGCCACCTCCCCCGCCGCATCCGCTTCTTGAATCGAGTGAATATCCGTGAGAATCGGAAGTCCGTGGCGCCCACGCACCCCTTCCAGAATCCCGAGCGCGGTGGCGAAGGGCAGGCCGCTAAAGGTGTGGCGCGAGGTGCGGTTCGCCTTGCGGTAGGAAGACTTGAAAATCAGTTGGACGGGCAGGTCTTCGACAACCTCGCACAATCCTTCGGCCGTGCGTTGAACCGTGGCTTCGTCTTCCACCACGCACGGTCCCGCGATGATGGTGAAGGGCTGGTCAAGTCCCACGCGAACGTGTCCAATGTCAACTGGCGGCATGAGAATACGCCTCGCCTTTCGTGTTGGTTGGTGTACCGATACCACTAATGGATGGATTGCGACTCCACCCTGTCACGGTTCAAGTGCGCCGCCGAGTAATATCCCCCGGCCCTGTATGTCACGTACCGCCGGCATCTTGCCGGCAAACGGATCGCCTCGAAAGCGGCGCTACGAGGGAAACATCCCGCGGCCCTACGGGCCACCCCTTCAAAGGGGGAATATGTTACGTACCGCCGGCATCTTGCCGGCAAATGGACCGCCTCAAAAGCGGCGCTACCAGGGAAACATCCCCCGGCCCTACGGGCCACCCCCTTCAAGGGTCTGTCGATTTAATTTGCTTGACATTTATCTATTAAAGTGTTATTCTGTTGTCGTTGGCCCGGAAAGGTGGGCCGAAACGGAGGTCAGGCTTTATGGCGGAAATACGTTGGAATCAACCGGTCATGGCGCGCGATCAGCAGTGGCTGTTCTTCTCGCTGGACGATATGGTGTCGCCTGATCATCCCGTGCGAATCGTGAACGCGGTGTTGGACGAGGTGGACTGGACCGAATGGGAGCAGAGGTACATCCCAACCCG
>PUOI01000177.1 GCA_003552765.1 Candidatus Hydrogenedentota bacterium
GGACCGGAATATGGCAACAAAGAGCATTTCTGGGAGTTGGGAAGGCGGGGGTTCCCGGTTCGCAGGCTGGTCAAGGACATAGAGCGGCTGGGTCTCACGATTAAGCAGAAGAAGGGGCATATAGCGTTGAACACCCAGCATTACTTCCTCGTGCTGGAGAAGACATAGGGCATGAGATGACGGGCGGAGGCCGCAAACGGGCGCTGCTGCCCCGTCACAAGGGGGACTAAGGCTACTCCGGCCGCTTTGTCCAGGCGGTTTTTCGTGCTATAATTTAGCCATCCAAACACACCGTAGGCTTCACGCCTTTTTGCTTTTGAGGAACGCGCCATCTCTCGGGGCTCCGCGAGACCGCCTGTCAATACTTCCTTCCGCACATCGGCGGACCGGCCGCAGGGCACGAAATCGCCTTCCGACACGAGCGCGCTTTCCCGCACAGAATACGAGGTGACCATGGCGGCACAATCGCCTTTCCCCGAGTGGATCCGGCAGGGCTGGGCATCGGGCGAGGATTTCACGTATACCAAGGGACTTATCGAGGATCTCGGCCTCCACACGGTATGCCAGAGCGCGAACTGCCCCAACATTGGCGAATGCTGGCAGCGGCGCACGGCGACCATGATGGTGCTAGGGGGGACCTGCACCCGTTCGTGCCGGTATTGCTCCGTGGACTCGGGCAAGCCCGCCCCGCCCGATCCGCAAGAGCCCGAAAACGTGGCGGAGGCGGTCCGGCGGATGGACCTCAAGCACGCCGTGATTACCACCGTAACCAGGGATGACCTCCCGGATGGCGGGGCGGCTCACATCGCCGAAACCGTGCGCGCCATTCACCGCCTGAATCCCGGCACGACGGTGGAGCTGCTTGTCCCCGAGTTTGAGGGCGTCGAGGCGGACATCCGCACCGTGCTAGACGCGGGGGCTGAGGTGTTCGGTCACAACATAGAAACGGTGGAGCGGCTCTATCCGGTGTTGCGCGACCGGCGCTCGACGTACCGCTTGGCGCTGGACGTGCTCCGCCAGGCGGCGCAATACGAACCGCGTCCCATTGTGAAGTCGGCGCTCATGGCGGGTCATGGGGAAACGGAGCAAGACGTTGAGGCCACGCTTCAAGATCTTTTGGACGCGGGCTGCGAGGCGGTAAGCATCGGCCAGTATCTGCGTCCGGGACCGAAGCAGCGGAAGGTGGAAGCCTTCGTGCACCCGGACCAGTTCAAGGCCTACGAAGCCATGGCGTATGAGATGGGCTTCATGTTCGCCACCGCCGGACCCTTCGTCCGGAGTTCCTATCGTTCGGATGAGATGATGAAGGCTTACTTTGCCCGGGAACGCATACGGGCCATGGGGAGGGTTGGTTCATGAAACACGAAGTCAAGTTGCCGGAACTCGGGGAAGACGCCAACGAAGCCGCGAGTGTCGGGTTCTGGATGGTTGAGACGGGAAGCTATGTGAACGAAGGGGACGAGCTTCTTGAGCTGACCACGGATAAGGCGGCGTTCAGCGTGCCCAGTCCCGCCTCGGGAGTCTTGACCGAGAAATGCGTGGAGGATGGCGACGAAGTATCGGTGGGCGATCTGTTGTGCGTGCTGGAGGAGTGAGCGCCGCACGGCGCGCCCCGCAATAACTGAATTGGAAACACAAACGAAAGGCCTTGTATGTCTTTGGGCGTAGGAATCATCGGCGCGGGTACGGTTGGAAGCGGAGTCATCGAAATCTTGGCGGAAAGCGCCGCGTCCATCCGGGAACGGACGGGCGTGCCGGTGGAACTGGTTCACGTGGCGGATACCCAGCCCGCGGCCCTTGAAACGCCGGGCCTGGGGAATGTGCGCGCATCGCTGGACGCGGAGGCGCTCCTGAGCGATCCCGATGTCGATATCGTGTGCGAACTCATCGGCGGCATTGAGCCCGCGAAGACGTTTATTCTTAACGCGTTGAAAGCGGGCAAGAATGTCGTGACGGCGAACAAGATGCTCTTGGCGTATCACGGCCCCGAGCTTTGCAAGGCTGCGGCGGATAACGGGGCCGAACTGCGCTACGAAGCCGCCGTGGGCGGGGGCATCCCCATCATCAAGTCCCTGCGCGAAGGGTTGGCGGCGAACACCATAAAGAGCGTTTACGGGATCTTGAACGGCACCTGCAATTACATCCTCACGCGGATGACCCACGAGGATCGCGAGCTGGAGGAGGTGCTCAAGCAGGCCCAAGAACTGGGATTCGCCGAGACGCCGCCCGATCTCGACGTCGAAGGCCACGACACGATGCACAAATGCCAGATCATCGCCTCGTTGTGCTGCTCCACCGAAGTGGATCCCGCCGACATTCCCGTAGAGGGAATTACCGGCATTACCCGATCCGATATCGCGTACGCCACCGAGATGGGCTATGTCATCAAGCTGTTGGCCATCGTGCGCAACGTGGATGGGGAAGTGGAGGCGCAGGTGCGCCCAACCCTCGTCCCCGAGGAGCACCTGTTGGCGTCGGTGCGCAATGAATTCAACGCCGTGTACGTGGATTCCGAGCACACCGGTCCCACGCTGTACTACGGCAAAGGGGCGGGCCAAATGCCGACGGCGAGCGCGGTCGTGGCGGATATCATCGACATTGGTCTTCGAGGCGAGGCATCCGCTCTGCCGCCGTTCATCTATGGCTCTCGCCGCAAAGTGCGGGAGGAA
>PUOI01000292.1 GCA_003552765.1 Candidatus Hydrogenedentota bacterium
AATCTGGAAAGGGGGCTCTGTGTCCGCTTTCCCCGGCTTACCAACCACATTCGTACGAGGTGATTCATGACTCGGAAGACTACCTCTTCGCCGCGCACGGGGGACGGGCGCCGGCGCTTTGGAACGCGGCGCATCGCAATCCTCATCGCTATTCACATCGCGTTTTTCTTGGGCTATGTCGTCTCCGGGGGAGGAGACGAACACACGGAGCACGACCACGCCAACGGCGCCGCCGAGGAGGATGCGGAGAACGGGGAGATGTACACCTGCTCCATGCATCCCGAGGTGCGCATGCCCGACCCGGATGACCTGTGCCCTATCTGCAACATGAGCCTCATCCCCGTTGGCGAGTTGGACGAAGAGGATGACGACGATGACGATATCCCCCGGCTGCGCGTAAGCACGCGCGCACGGGCGCTCATGCAGATTGAGACCTCCCCGGCCGAGCGCCGCGCCGCCGAACAGGAATTGAGGCTGTTTGGCCGGGTGGATTACGACGAGACGCGCACCAACGACGTCACCTTGCTCGCGGCCGGCCAAATTCAGCGCCTGCGCATAGACTACAGCAATGCGCGGGTCGACGAGGGGGAACTCCTCGCCGATGTCTACAGCCCGGAAGTATTGGGGGCGGCAGAGGAGTTTCTCGTTGCCGCGCGGGCCGGGGAGCGCCGGGGCACGGACGATCTCGCGCGGCAGGCCCGGCGCAGGCTCACGCTTCTTGGCGTGACGCCGCCCGAGGTCGACGAGATCCTCGAGCGCGGCGAGGCCCAAGACACCTACCGCGTCTACAGTCCCGCCAACGGCATCATCACCGAGTTGGGCGCGCAAGAGGGCGATTGGGTAAACCAGGGCCAACGCTTGGCGCGCATCGTGGACCTGAGCCAGGTCTGGGTCCAGCTTGAAGCCTACGAGCGCGACCTTCAATGGCTGCGCTACGGTCAGTCCATCGAATTCACGACGGAGGCGTATCCCGGCGAGGTGTTCGAGGGGCAAATCGCGTTCATCAGTCCGACCGTGGACCAGGACCGCCGCACGGTGCGGGTGCGCGCGAACGTGGATAATCCGGACGGACGGCTCAAGCCCGACATGTTTCTCCGGGGAACGGTCCATTCACAAGTCGCCGCCGGGGGCCGCGTGATGGACCCGGATCTCGAAGGCAAATGGATTTCGCCGACGCACCCCGAAATCATTCGCGACGAGCCCGGCGAGTGTCCCCGCAGCGGACGCTCGCTGGTGAGGGCGGAGGACCTGGGCTACACGGCGGTCTCCCCGGACGACGCCGAGATGCCACTGCTCATCCCCAGGACCGCGCCTCTTATCACCGGGAAGCGGGCGGTGGTCTACGTCGAGATCCCCGGCGAAGAGCGGCCTACCTTTGAGGCGCGCAATGTCACGCTGGGGCCGCGTGTGGGCGATTATTACATCGTGGAAAATGGTCTCGAGGATGACGCCATCGTCGTGACGCACGGCAACTTCCGCATCGACAGCGAACTCCAGATTCGAGGCCGGCCCAGCATGATGCGTCCCGCTCCCGAACCGGAGGACGAGGTGGAAGAGCGGCTGACCGAGACCTTACACATCACGGCGGACATTCCCGATGATTTCACCGAGCAGCTCGGAGACCTGGTCCACGCCTACGTGGACGTGTCGGAGAGCTTGGCCAACGACGATTTCGAGGCCGCTCAAGACGCCGCATCGGCCATGTTCGAGGTCCTCGACGCCATCGACGATGCCATGCTCGAAGGGGACGCGGCGGAACAATGGGCCTTGGCCGATGGCGAGATGCGGGCCGCATTGTCCACGATGGCGGAGATGGATGATCTCGATGGGTTGCGTCAATACTTTGAGCCGCTGAGCAACTGGATGGCCGCCGCCGTGGAGGCGTTCGGATCCGGTGATGCGGGTGCGGTGTATCTCATGCACTGCCCCATGGCCTTTGATGACCGGGGCGCGGACTGGCTGCAATTGGACGAGGAGGTCCGCAATCCCTACTTCGGCGACGAGATGTACCGTTGCGGAGAGGCCGAGATGGAACTCACCGGCGCCGAACCCGCCCTGCCCCCCGATGACCTCGAGGTTCCGGAGGCATTCGCGGAAGACGTGGCCGTGGTATGGGAGGCGTACTTGGACGTGTCCGAGGCGCTGTCCGACGACGAAGAGACCGCTGCGCGCGAGGCCGCCGAACGCATGCAAGACGCCGTGACCGGGGCGGACGCGCAACTCCTGGAAGACGACGAGGCCGCGCGAGTCTGGGGCGAGGAGCACGGCGCCCTGTACGAAGCGCTGGACCGCTTCCTGAACGGCGCGGACATGGAGGCGATTCGCGCCGAATTCGAGGCGGTTTCGGAGCAGATGAAGCGAATTCTCGTGGCGTTTCACGGAGATGTGATCAGTCCTGTCTATGTTCTCCATTGCCCCATGGCCTTTGATGACGAGGGCGCGGACTGGCTGCAAGCGGACGAGGAAGTCAGAAACCCGTACTTCGGCGCCATGATGTACAGCTGTGGGGAAGTGACCGAAACCTTGCTGGAGGAATGAGCGGCGACGCCGCGCCATCCAGTGCTTCAACGAAACAAAACCACATAAGGAGAATAACCATGCGCTCACTAATGTACACACTTGCCACTTTGGCCGTAGGCGGAATGATGGTGATGGGCTGTGAACC
>PUOI01000178.1 GCA_003552765.1 Candidatus Hydrogenedentota bacterium
CTCCTGTTACCCGGCCAACCCCGCGAATAGACGAGGGGGCTCCATGGCGCTTCAAGAGGTATTTTGCAATGTCACCATCGTACGGTATCATGGCGCTTTCGAAGATTGCTCAGCACACCAATGGGGGAGGGCGATAATGAAAGTATGGCCGGGTCATTCTTATCCTCTTGGCGCCGTGTATGACGGCGCGGGAACGAATTTTTCGTTGTTTTCGGAAGCGGCGGAAGGCGTTGCGTTGTGTCTGTTCGATGAGGACGGCAACGAAACTCGTATTCCGCTCGACGAGGTTACCGGCTACTGCTGGCATGCCTACTTGCCCGAGGTTGAACCCGGTCAGCGCTACGGGTTCCGCGTTCATGGACCTTGGGATCCCGCCAATGGACACCGTTGCAACCCCAATAAGCTTCTTCTTGATCCGTACGCGAAGGCCATCCAGGGCCAGGTGCAATGGGATGAGGCCGTGTTCCCTTATCGGTTCGACGAAGGCGACGAGGCGATGAGCGAAGCGGATAGCGCGCCCTTTGTGCCGCGTTGCGTCGTGCATCAGCCCCATTTCGATTGGGAGGGCGACCGCCGGCTGCAACTCCCGTGGCATGAGACCATCATCTACGAAACCCACGTTAAGGGCCTCACCGCGCGCCATCCCGATGTGCCGGACGAGGCGCGGGGAACGTACGCGGGCGTGTCGCAACCCGTCATCATCGACTATTTGCGCGGTTTGGGCGTGACGGCGGTCGAGTTGATGCCGGTGCATCAGTTCATTCAGGACAAGCACCTTGTCGATCGCGGGCTCCGGAACTACTGGGGGTACAACTCGATTGGCTACTTCGCGCCGCATAACGAATACGCGGCGGGCGAACGTCCGGGCGCGGTGCTGGTTGAGTTTAAGCAGATGGTCAAAGCCTTGCATCAAGCGGGCATCGAGGTCATCCTCGACGTGGTTTACAATCACACCGCCGAAGGCAATCATCTCGGTCCCATGCTCTGCTTCAAGGGCATCGACAACGCCTATTACTACCGCTTGACCGAGGACAAGCGGTACTACATGGACTACACGGGCACGGGCAACAGCCTGAACATGCGCCATCCCCACACGCTGCAATTGCTAATGGACTCGCTGCGCTACTGGGTGCTCGAGATGCACGTCGACGGTTTCCGCTTTGATCTCGCGTCCACCTTGGCGCGCGAACTGCACGACGTGGACCGGTTGTCCTCGTTCTTCGACCTCATCCAACAAGATCCCGTCATCAGCCAGGTCAAACTCATTGCCGAGCCGTGGGATGTGGGGGAGGGTGGCTACCAAGTCGGCAACTTCCCGCCGGTGTGGACGGAGTGGAACGGCAAGTACCGGGATTGCGTTCGCGATTTCTGGCGCGGCGAGGATCAAACGCTCGGGGAGCTGGCGTACCGGATCACGGGCAGCTCGGATCTCTATGAGAACACCTCACGATTACCCCACGCCAGCATCAATTTCATCACAGCCCATGACGGCTTCACGCTGAACGATTTGGTGTCCTACAACGAGAAACACAACGAGGCCAATGGCGAGGACAATCAGGATGGCGAGGATCATAATCGTTCGTGGAACTGCGGCGAGGAAGGCCCAACGGACAATCCCGAGGTGCTCGCCTTGCGCGCGCGCCAGAAGCGGAATTTCCTGACCACGCTGCTCCTGTCTCAAGGCGTGCCCATGCTGCTGGGCGGGGACGAGTTTGGCCGTACGCAACAAGGCAACAACAACGCCTATTGTCAGGACAACGAGATCTCGTGGTATGACTGGGAGAATATCGACGAGGAACTCCTCGATTTCACCCAGCGGCTCATCCAATACCTTCGCGATCATCCGGTATTTCGGCAACGGCGCTGGTTTCACGGGCGGGCCATCCACGGCAGTGACGAGGCGGACATCGCCTGGTTCACCATGGGCGGCGAACAGATGGAGGAGGAGCACTGGGGCGAGGATTACGCGAAGTCCCTGGGCGTCTTTCTAAACGGCGAAACCATCCCCAATCCCAACCCCAAGGGCGAGCCGGTTACGGATGACAGTTTCTACGTGATATTCAACGCCCATCACGAACCGCTTGATTTCCGGCTGCCCCGCGCGTCGTGGGGGGAATGTTGGGCGAAAGAACTGGACACTGCTGTAGGCTGGCTCGAAGGCGAAACCATGGACGCCGAAAGCGCGGTGACGGTGGATGGCCGCTCAATGGTGGTTCTGCGCTGTGAAGCCTGAAATCACGGCGACATACCGGGTGCAACTTAACCCAGAGTTCACCTTTCACGACGCGGCGGAGATCGCGTCCTACCTCGCCGAACTCGGCGTTAGCCACATGTACGCCTCCCCTTATCTGCAAGCCGCCGCGGGGAGCATGCACGGCTACGATGTCGTGGATCCCGGGCGGGTCAACGTGGAACTTGGTGGCGTAAGCGGCCACACTGCGTTGATTCAGGCCTTGGACAGCGCCGGTCTTGGCCAGGTCGTGGATATCGTCCCCAATCACATGGCGATCGCCGGGCAGCAGAATCCATGGTGGTGGGATGTGCTCGAGAACGGCCCGTCGAGCCGATACGCCACCTATTTCGACGTGGACTGGGAAGCCTCGGAGGAACGCTGGCCCAACAAGGTGCTCCTGCCCGTGCTGGGCGATCATTACGGTCGCATTC
>PUOI01000566.1 GCA_003552765.1 Candidatus Hydrogenedentota bacterium
ATCAAGAAGGCAAACCCCTGCCTCCACCCACGTCCGGCAAAGACTTCGCCAATCAGATGCAACACATCGTGTAGCGGCGCCATTCAACGCTGTCGCCCTGATTGGCGTGAGGATAATCGCCCGGACGCGCGTCGGGGTTTCGCTGGGTATGGGCGTCTGGATGGGGCTATCTCGTTCGTTCCAGCTTCCGCGCAAAGCGTTCGCGGCGGAACGCGTGAAGTAAGGGGACACAATAATCAGCATCCCTCGGCAGACTGCCTTATCCGGCGATTGGGGTTGATTGAGAAGAGCGCCGCCTACATCCCAGTCCCGAGCGCTTACGGCGTCTGCTTGGGAGTCAACGAACTCCGGGACCCCATGCGCGGAAGGTTTGAGAACCGTCCACTGCCCAATTCGGTTTGTCTCGCTACGGTCTCAACGGGTTCCAGCGCAAGCCGTTTTGAACGCAGGGGAGAGGGAAACTCAATTTCCTCTATTTTCAGAGCGATTTCGGGCTCTCCATCCACGAAACGTATGGTTCCATGGGCGCTGCCGCGCAGGTGAGAAGAATCCAGCCGCGCATGACCAATCACGAGTTCGCGCGAGTCACGAAAGTAGGCGGCCGCGGTCTGAAACGTTCCATCTCCGACGGCGAAACCATGCGGCGGTGTTAACACTTCAACGCTCTCAAACGCGGCCGCCGCCGTGATAAACCAACGGTCTGTGACGCTGGTTATGCGCACTCTTGGGTAAAACGCTCCGGCCAGGAGGTAGTCAGACGCTGCTGGGAAGAAACGGGCGATGGTTCGGCTGCCAACGCGATTCCCTTGCAGGAACACATCAAAATGGCGCTCGGAATCGACGTAGAGATGGGCATCAAGCCGTTCGGCTGGAGTGTTTCCCAGTTGGGCATGGAAGCTTCCGCGTATGGCGTCGACGCCATCGGGACGGCGCAGATCAAATCCCACGTTTGTCAAAATCAGCGGAGGAAGCCCCGCCTGATCGTAAACGCGCACAGTACCGTTCCGGCCTTGGACTGAAAGGCCTGGCGTTTTGAGAAACGCTTGCACAATTCCGGGGACTTGCTCCGCCCCGTGTCTGGACACCCCATGAAGATTCACGTCAAACACGGCGCCGTCAAGCTGGATGGCGTGAACACCCTGCCCCCCTTGTAGGACATCAAACGGGCTGAACTGGATCACGGCGTTTGGGGCGCGGAGACTGCCCTGTTCGCCCTCATCCGATGGGAGCCGCACCGAGAGATCCGTCAGGCGAAATCCTTGCCAGCCATGGAGCGCGATTCCCCCAAACCGCACGTCGCCGTCCAGGGCTTGGGAGAGGCGGGCTTCAAAAGGGGCTCGCAGGAAATCCAATGAATGCGGGGCGGCAAGAAGCCCGCCGCTCACCGCCATGGCGGTTACGGTGAGCAACAACAATAGGATGGCAAGAGACCGGCTGTCACCGGGGTTCTTTAAGGGGGCATTACTCCTCAGGGGGAGCCTCCGCTGACGCGACGTCGTTCTCCTGCGGTTTCCGAACCCATTCGACCCCCTTGGCCCGGATGATCTCTTCACGAAGCCGTTCGGTGACCTCGGGATTATTCCGTAGATACTGACGGGTGACCTCGCGGCCTTGTCCAAGGTTCTCGCCGTTCATTGAATACCAGGCCCCGCTTTTCTGGATGAGCTTTTCGGCGACGGCAAGGTCCAAGACATCGCCTTCCGTAGAGATGCCTTCGTTGAACAAGATATCGAATTCCGCCACCCGGAAGGGCGGCCCCAGCTTATTTTTTACAACTTTCACTCGCACGCGGTTGCCGATTTCCGAGTCCTTGTCCTTAATACCGGCGATACGGCGCACATCCAGCCGCACACTGGAATAGAATTTGAGCGCCCGGCCGCCCGTCGTCGTTTCCGGACTGCCAAACATCACCCCAATCTTCTCGCGGATCTGATTAATGAAAATCACCAGCGTCTTGGAGCGATTGATGGCCGAGGAGAGCTTCCGCAGGGCTTGCGACATGAGCCGCGCCTGCAAGCCCATGTGCTGATCACCCATTTCACCCTCGACTTCCGCTTTAGGAACCAGCGCCGCCACGGAATCCACCACAATCACGTCCACGGCGTTACTGCGCACCAACGTTTCACAGATCTCCAGGGCCTGTTCGGCGGCGTCGGGCTGAGACACGAGCAGATTGTCGATGTCCACCCCCAACTTCGTCGCGAAGGTGGGATCCAAGGCGTGTTCGGCGTCAATGACACACCCGATCCCTCCGCTCTTCTGGGCGTTGGCCACCACATGCAAGGCCAAGGTCGTCTTACCGCTGCTCTCGGGGCCGAAGACCTCGACCACGCGTCCGCTGGGCAGCCCCCCTACGCCCGTGGCGATGTCCAGGGATAAACTGCCGGTGGGTATCGCCCGCACGTTGTTGACGAAATGATCGTCGCCCAGGCGGACCAAGGCGCCGCGGCCAAATTGCTTCTCCAATTGGGACACCGCGACGTCCAGGGCCTTGCTTTTCGCATCGTCGCTCGAACCAGCCATGAAATCATCTCCTACACTCAAATACTGAACAAATGTTCAACTGTTGTGCCTATCCTGACACAGTTTCCGTTTCGTGTCAAGGCCTGTCCCTCAATCGTTGGATAAAGGCCTCGTTGGCATCGGAACATCCCG
>PUOI01000112.1 GCA_003552765.1 Candidatus Hydrogenedentota bacterium
AACTTGGGCAGCGCCGTTTGCCCGCCCCGCTCCAATATGGCGTTGGCGGGCTTGTCGAAATCATCGGTCTCGAAGGAGCACACGAAGGCGTTTGTCCCGCATTGCGGCGGTGGCGTGTCGGCGGGCCGCGGGAGGAGTCCGCCCGGCGTTCCCCCGGTGTCAATGCTCCAGTATTCCAGGGGTAGGCCTGGCTGTTCCCGAAAGCGCCAGCCGAAGACCGCGCCGTAGAAATCCCGCGCGCGTTTCACGTCGCTGGCCTGAATCTCGAAGTAGATGTGTCCGCTCATATCCATTGTCCTTTCCGGAAGCCCGGTCTACGCCGCGTCTCCGCCAGCCGCCTCCCGGAGTTTGGCGATGTCGAGTTTCGTCATCTGCAGCATGGCCTTCATGACGTTTTCCCGGCGTTCGGGCGTTGATTGCGTTATGAGCGTGTCCAATTCCCTGGGCACAACCTGCCACGAGACGCCGAATTTGTCCTTGAGCCAGCCGCACTGCACCTTTTCGCCCCCTTGGGACAGCTTCTCCCAGTAGTAATCGATTTCTTCCTGCGTGTCACAGTCGACAACAAAGGATACCGCCTCGGAAAACTGAAACGCGGGGCCGCCGTCCAGTCCCATGAAGGGCGCGCCGTCCAGTTCGAACGTAACGGTTAGTACTTGACCCTCGGGGCCTGGGCCGCTCTCGCCATAATGGGTCATGTTCAGGATTCGGGAATCCTTGAAGATGGAGATGTAGAAGTTGGCCGCTTCCTCGGCTTGATTGTTGAACCACAAACATGGGGTGACTCGTTTCATGGGGGTTCTCCTCGTTGTCTAGGCGCCGATGGCTCTGCGCAATTGCCGCAAGGAGCCTAGATGGTGCGCCGCGTGGGGCGTCATGGCCAGGAGGCCGGTCAATGTGTTGGAGTCCGCCTGTTCCAGGAGGCTTTCACTCAACGCTTCGCGCACGAGGGCGTATTCACGCTTCAACGCGCCGCGCAGCTCCCGCCATTCCTCCTCGTTCACCGCGCGCACGCTCCAGCTCTGGGACCAATCCGGATTCCATGCCTCTCCCCGGGTCACGCCATTCACGTTGGCCAGCCACCAGCGCAGGTGTTCCGTGTGGGCCGCCGCCGTGGGGCCGCCTCCCGGGGGCTCGCGGGAGGCCTGCTCCGCCGTGAGCGCGTCCAAGGCGCCGAGGATGCCCGCGCCGGGACCGTGATTAACGAACCAGGTCCATTCCCCTTGCGCGCCTTCAAAGGCTTCCGCGAAATGGATCCGGATGATACCCGCCAACGTTTCGGGTGCGATACCGCTCATGCCGCTCCTCCTTTCGACGACACAGTTGCTTCGCCTTCGCTTGGTCCACCTTGTCTTCCGCGCTCCCATTGGCGGAAGCCTATTCCTTCTCCTTCGCGCCGCCCACGGTCATCCAGCACATCCCGAACCGGTCCGTCACCATGCCGAAGCGCGTGGCGAAGAAGGTTTCCGTCATGGGCATTTGAATTTCTCCTCCCTCGGCGAGCGCGGAGAAGATGCGCTCGGCGTCCTCCTCGCTCAGGTCGACCAGGGACAGCGAGAAACCGTCGAATTGCGGCGCGCCGTGGCACATGCCGTCGGATAGCATTACCGTCGCTCCCCCAATGCGCAATTCCGCATGCTGCACTTTGTCTTCCGCTCCCGGAGGCATGTTCTGACAGTCGGATGGCTCCGGGTTGTCCCGGTAATACATACAGAAGTTCACCTCCGCGCCGAGCGCCTCCTTGTAGAAGGCGATGGCCTCCTCGGCCCGGCCGTCGAAGAAGAGGTATGGTTGGAGTTGCATGATCCTTTCCTCCCTCTTGAGTTCGGACTGCCCACACGGCAAAGGCGCGTACTTCCTTGTCTCCCTCTCCTACGGGGTGAGGTTAACAATCGCGTTCAACGTTTCCGGATCGAAAGGCGCGGAGAAATGCTCATGCGCCACGCGCCATTCCCCGTCCCGTTTCACGCAACAGACCGTGCCGCGCGTCCAGCCGACATCCTCCTTGCCGGCCTCATCCACGGCCCCGCATCGGACGAGAAAGCGAGCAAAGGCCATGTTTTCCTCCGCAACAATGGCGAGTTCGTGAAGCTCGAAGATGGGCGTCCCCGGAAACGCCCGGAGGCATTCCGCATAATGAGCGCGATACGCCTCCACCCCCTTGAACTGGAACTGCAAGATAGCGTCGAAGGCCACGACTTCCGGGGCGAAGTGGGCCATGACGCCGTCGAGGTCCTGGGCCCGGACCGCCGCCGTCCAGTTCTCCAGCATGCCTTGGATTGCGGCCTGAGCGTTCGCTGTGTGGGTTTCCATGGGTGGGGCTCCTTGATGTAGGTTATCCTCGCGGATGATCAATGTGCTGTCATGAAGTGGGCGAACTGATCCTGGACAATGCCTAAACCGTAAACAGCGTTGTTGGAGCCGCTATTTCCCTGGCGTCATGGAACACCCGGCCAGAATCCGATCCTTTTGGGCAACTCACGGACGCCAGCGGGCGGTGTCATGTAGCTGCAGGATAATTGTGGAAGGTGATTCGCCTTGAGGGGGGTGGACGCTGGCGTGCGGTCCATGAGCGTTGTGCGTAGGCGTTGGAGGACTATACAGGCGGCTTCGGGGGCGCCATTGGGTGATTCTCAATCCCCTGGGC
>PUOI01000331.1 GCA_003552765.1 Candidatus Hydrogenedentota bacterium
CTCGATCGGCTCATGGCCGCGTTGGACCACCTCGGCGTGCTTCCCGAAGCCGAGCCGTCCGCCGAGGCGCTCATCGTGTCCTTGGGCAATGTGCCCAAGAGCGAAGCCTTGCGCGCGGCGGCGGAGGTGCGCCAGGCGGGCATTCGCACGGAACCCTATTTCGGCGAGAAGAAAGGCATGCGCCACCAGCTATCCCACGCGGACCGGCGCGGCATCCCCGTGGCCGTGATTCTTGGCGAGGACGAGCTGGCCCAAGGCGTCGTGGCGGTGAAGGATTTGCTTGAAGGCAAGCGCAAGCGCGAGGACATCGCCGATCACGAGACCTATCGCAAAGCGGGCAAGGCCAGCCAGGTCACCATCAACCGCGAAGACCTGGTAAGCACCGTGCGCTCGATGGTCAATGCTTGATCCCCCGTAGAAGCGGCGCCCCCGCCGCTTAGGGGTGTTGAGGCAGTGAGTGGTTTAAGCGGCGAGGACGCCGCTTCTACATATGCCGGGCGATGTAACCCCACACGCAGCCCGGCGGCTTGAGAAAGAGCCCATGCAACCAACCAAACCCGAGTCATCAGCCCCGAAGAAAGAGCGCTTCCAAGACCTCTTGACCGAACGCATGCACGTGCGGTCCATGGGGGGCCGCGCGATCACCATAGGGGTGGCGCTGGCGCTGATGCTGGCGGGGTTCCTGAGTTCGCTCATCCCCGTCATCCCCGGCTTCATCCTCGTCGGAATCGGCGTGATCCTGCTCGGCACCACAAGCCAAATCCTCCGCGGCCTCATCAACGCCGCCGACCGCAGATGCCCCCCGCGCGTCCGCCACAGCTCCCGCCGATGCCAACGCTCCGCCCGCGTGGGGCGCATCGCCTTCCGGCGCGCCCTGCGCCGCTACGCCCCGCCCCGCCGGCCCATCACCGCCAATCCCTCCCAAACCCCGCCCAAACTCGGCCGTAAACGCACCTAACGCCCCCTTTTATCCCGCCGGATCCCCCCGCCGCTCTCCCAAGCGGCCCGAGCTGCCATGACTTGACAAACCAAGCGCCACAACTTACATTTGCAGAGGCTATAATTGCGGAACACGCCCGCCGAGGCCAAACAAGACCAGCGACACCACGGAGAACCGCCCTATGTCCGACAATTGGAGAAATAAACTCTATTACGGCAACAACCTGTATATCCTCCGGGATTACGTGACAAACGAATCCGTGGACCTTGTCTACCTGGACCCGCCGTTCAATTCCAACGCGTCCTACAATGTTCTGTTCGCGGAGAAGGACGGGAGCCAAGCGGCGAGTCAGATCCAGGCCTTCGAGGACACATGGCGTTGGGACCAGGCGGCGGCGGCGGCGTACCAGGAGGTTGTGGAGCAAGGCGGCGAGCCGTCGCGCGCCATGCAGGCCTTCCGGCAATTGCTGGGAGATAACGACATGCTCGCCTATCTCGCCATGATGGCCCCGCGCCTGATCGAACTGCGCCGGGTCATGAAACCAACGGCGAGCATCTATCTCCATTGTGACCCAACCGCCAGCCACTATCTCAAGCTGTTGATGGACGCGGTGTTCGGCGCGCGGAGTTTCCGAACGGAAATCATCTGGAAGCGAAGCAGCGCCCACAGCGACACCAAGCAAGGCCGCGCCCAGCATGGCCGCATCCACGATGTCATTCTGTTCTACACGAAAGGCGAGTCGTGGACGTGGAATCCGGTGTATATACCTTACGACCAGGAGTACATAGACGCTTTCTATAGACATATAGAACCGGAAACAGGCCGGCGGTATCAGTTGGACAATTTGTCAGCGGCTCGCCCCGGCGGCGACACGAGGTACGAATGGCGCGTGAAGCGCCGCAAGGACGGCGGCGAGTGGGAGAGCGATCTCACGGATGAGTGGAAAAATCCTAGGGATGACTGGGAATACAAGGGCGTGCCGCCTTATAAGGGCCGGTATTGGGCGTATGCCAAGGCTAACATGATCGAATACGCCAAGGCTGGCCGCCTTTGTTACACCAGCACGGGTACTCCACGCTACAAGCGTTACCTCGACGAAATGCCCGGCGTCCCGCTTCAAGACGTGTGGACCGACATCAACCCCATCGGCTCCAGGGCCGCCGAACGCTTGGGCTACCCCACCCAGAAACCCGAGGCCCTCTTGGAGCGCATTATCGAGACGAGCAGCAACGAGGGCGATGTCGTCTTGGATCCCTTCTGCGGCTGCGGGACCACCATCGCCGTGGCGGAGCGCCTGGGCCGGCGCTGGCTCGGCATCGACATAACCCATGTCGCGGTCCATCTGATGAAACATCGGCTCAAGGATACCTTTGGCGAGGAGGTTATCAACACCTACGAAACCCTCGGCGAACCCGTGAGCATGACCGACGCACAAGCCCTGGCCGCCCAGGACCCGTTTCAGTTCGAGTGTTGGGCGCTCGGGCTCGTCGGCGCGCGCCGAACCGAAAAGAAGAAAGGCGCGGACAAGGGCATCGACGGGCGGCTGTACTTTCACGATGACAACGGCGGCGGCAAAACGAAGCAGGTCATCCTATCCGTGAAGTCCGGGAAGCCCAACGTGACCCATCTCCGCGATTTGCGCGGCGTGCTGGACCGGGAGGAGGCGGAACTCGGCGTGCTCATCACCATGCAGGAACCCACCAAACC
>PUOI01000073.1 GCA_003552765.1 Candidatus Hydrogenedentota bacterium
GAAACGAAAACACGGTGTAATAGCGTTCTTGCGGAACGCCGCCGGGATGAAGGACATTCCGCAGGCGTTTCACCTGATTTCGCACCGCCTCATGGTGATCGCGGTCCGATTTCAGCAGCACACGCTCCATTCGTTGGAACTGCCGCTCCGCGTGCTCCCTCATGCTCTTGGCCATGGCGCCGGCCGTGGCGTCCCGCGCCTCGAAATCGCGCACGAACCGCTCCAGTTCCACCGTTACGCGCTCCCTGTGCGCCTCCAGGAGCGGGAGCGTGTCGCTGTCCGGGGGATGCCGCCGCAATGCTTGTTCAACGAGTTCTTCCTCCGGGCGCTGGACATCATCCAGCGTCAGGCCGTAGCGCTCCAGCAACTGCTTGTGTTTCTCATACAGGGGCGCGAACGAAGTCCTCGGATACACCACCGGCATGGGCACTCCGTGGCGCTCGAAAACGGGCTTCAACTGCGCCCAATACGCTACTTCGCCTGGCCCGCCCACATAAGCCGCGACAGGAAACAGCGCCTGCTGCGTCACGGGCCGAAGGGCGGCGTTGGGGGAGAAGGCCTCGGGCCGCGCATCAAGCATCCGGCGCAATTCCTCGGGGGCGATGCGCTTTCCCGTTTCGGGGAGGGTGAAGGCGCTATCGGCGTGAATGACCTTGCGCCGCAGGCCGTCTTCTTCAAGGAAGAACGCGCACTCGTTGGCCGCCTTCTGGAGTTGAGCGGTATAGCCTAGCTGCTCCAAGCGTTCGCCTTGCTCCGTGACAGCCGCCGTGGTGGCGAGGGGCTCCGCAATCTCGGCCTGAAGGACTTCCGCCGCCTTACGCCGCGCTTCGGGCAAGCGGGGCGAGAAGACGATCAGGGGGGTTCCCCGAAACAAGCGGGCGAGCAGCCGGGCGAACCAATCCGCGAAGGATTCGGCTTCATCAAGCGTTTCGTGAAGCAAGGCCTTGACGGCGTCGCGATGCTCGCTGCCCCGGCACAATTGGGCGGTTTGATCCACCAATTCGTGCAGCGAGGCCTCCGCTGGGATGCGTGCGATGGGGCGGCCCGTGGGATCCGACTCTGGCTCGTACCTTAACAACCGGGGCGCGTCGCCCTTGTCCAGAACATGGACGCGGCGCACCTCGTCGAAGTCGTGATCATCGTCCGCCACCCAGAAGATGGGTGTACACGGAGTGCCGCTCTGGGCCTCGATGGCCCGCGCTAGTTGAACGGCGGTGGCGGCCTTGTAGATGGTGTACAGAGGCCCCGTGAGCAGTCCGGGCTGTTGCCCCGTGACCACGGCCAGCCCTTCCTCGGGCGGCGTTCGGAAAACTTCTCCGCCGAGGGACCGGTGGTAGGCGGTCAGCGCCGAGCGAATCGCGGGGTCCCAGGCGCCCGAGCTTGGGGGCGCGGTTAGCAGTTGATGAGGCGGTTCGCCGAGAAACTCCCGCAACGCCCCGCAGCCCGCGATATGGTCCTCGTGCAGACTCGCCACGTGTTACCTCTTTCTGCCTATCGCGATCATGCGATCCCGGTCCGGCTCCATTGGGCCGCCGCTGTAGGCGCCGTGAAACCGGGTAATCTCAAGCCCGGCTTGATTGAAAAGCTCCGTGAACGCGCGAGGTGAATATAGGCGGACCGATTCGTAGTACGTGTCCTCATAGGCCGGCCCCGCATACACCTCGGTGACCTTATTTAGCCGTTGCGCGCGCTCATCGACCCAGCGCCGCTCCCGCAGTTCGTAACCGCCCGCCACCCTTGTCGAGCGGCGGTCTAGCGTACGCACCGCGTATTCCGCGTTGAAGTAGTCCACGAAGAACCGTCCGCCGGGCCGTAACACGGCAGCCATCTGCCGGACCACGCCTAGATTCTCGGAATCGTCCTCGAAGTATCCAAAGCTCGTGAAAAAATTGACGATCGCATCGAACGTATGGTTGGCGAAGGGCAATGCCCGCATGTCGGCGCGCACCAAGCTCGCCGGGGCCGTCAAGTGGCGCTGGGCTTCGTTGAGCAGCGCACGGCTGTAGTCCAGACCCGTAAGCGACACGGCCCGCCCCTGAAGATGAACCATGTGACGCCCCGCCCCGCAGCCGAGGTCCAACACGCGATCGTCTGTGCTTAGTCCCAATTCGCGCGCGGCGAACGAGGCCTCCCGCACGGCCGCTTCGACGCTGCGGTGCGCGTAGATGATCGGGTACAGCGCGTCAAAACTGTGGGCGTACCACTCATGGGTGGTTTCTGGAGTCTCTGATTCATGCATTCAAGGTATGGACTTTCCGGGGCGCCTGTTGCCGGAGCGTGGAGTTGTCCAACCGGTAACAGATGTGGCGGCGCATGGAGTCCCGCCATAACCGGCCGCCGGCATCTCGCCGACCTTCTGGAGAAACCGGGTGGGCGTCTTGTGTGCCGGCGATGCGAATTCGAAGACGCTTATGCGGCGCCTTGCGATTCCACTTCCGCGAACTCATTGTGGATCGCGAGAACGGCCTTCTCCAAATCGCGCTCTTCCACGCCGATGATGATGTTGTTTTCCGAAGAGCCTTGGTCAAGCACACGGAGGTTGACGCCCGCCTGCGCGCACGAGCCCGTCAACCGGGCCGCGATGCCGATGCGGCCCGCCATGCCTTGTCCCACCGTGGCGACCAATGCAAGTCCGGAGGTGAGATA
>PUOI01000066.1 GCA_003552765.1 Candidatus Hydrogenedentota bacterium
AGAAGCTCGCGGTCCTGCGGCTCAAGCGGACGGAGGCCGAAAGCATCCGCGCGGAGATCGAGGCCTTTCTCGCGGACCATGCGCTTCAGGAAGCGCATCAGGACACGCTTCGGCCAGTAGTCGCTTCCGATGCGTTGCGCATGTTCAATTCCCTCGTGAATGACGCCGGGGAGGCCTTGGAACGAGCCCGCCGGGTTCGAGACAACCAGATAGAGCGCGCCGCCGGCGAGCGAAGCGGGGAGCAGATCATCGGAGACGAAGCCGGCAGGACAGGCATCTGGATGGGCCGTCCGCCGGAGTGATGGAGAACGAAAGCCGCTGAGCCGGAGCCGGGGGTATCGTCCGCATGCTGTCGCTTGCGGGCTCAACCCCCGGCTACCAGCTGTCATCCCTACGGGATGGATTTGATTGTTGATAGGACGTCAGGTTACGTCCGACGCAACCGGGGTATCCACAAGTAAGGGGTACTAGTGGCGCGTCAAGCCCAAACTTGTTCACCGCCGCAGTGAATTCGCTTGGAGGTGGCATGGCCTTCCAGGCCATGAGTCACGGGCTGGAAGCCCGTGCTGCGTCACCGTGCGGAATAGAGGCTACCCACAGCTTATAGGCAGACAGACCCTAACCGTCAGTCAAATTCCGCGTCTTCCGGCACGTAAATCGTAAGCGGAAATCCCCACCGGATGGTTTCGTCCTGGAGATCGTTCCATTCGATGATGTCGGAGGGGCTCACGCCGTATCGTTCGCCGATGCGCGTCAGCGTTTCCCCTTGCTGCACGGTGTGCTCGATGGCCCGCAAGCCCACCGGCTCTTCGTCGGTTTCTGGCGGGGCCTCGACGGAAGGCAATTCGGGCAGCGGCTCCAGCGGCGCGGGCTCCTCAACGGCCGCATCCGCGCGGTCTTCCGGGACATACAACACCAACGTGGTTCCGTACTGGATGTCGCGGCTGGGCAAGTCGTTCCACTCCACGATGTCGTCCTGGCTGACGCCGTAGCGTTGCGCGATGCGGGATAGATACTCCCCTCGCTGGACTTCGTGCTCGATACGTACCCCTTCTTCCGCCAGTTCGAACTCAGGTTCTTCGGGCTCTTCGAGTTCCACTGGCTCTTCGGGTTCTTCGGGTTCTTCAGGCGGTTCCGGGTCCTCAGCCACGTCGATCGGTTCGATATCGTCGAGGGGCGCATCGAGTCCCGGGGGCTCGCCTTCATATTCGGCCACCTCAAGCGAAGGAATCTCGGGCAATTCCTCTTCCGGCGGGTCGCCCCGCAATAGCGCGCGCCATCCCTCAAGACGTTCCCGGCTCTCTTCCAAGGCATCCCGGTCAAGGCGTCCTTCGCTGACGGCCCGTTCAATCCCCTGGACGATGCCCCGAATCCGGGCCACGTCGGGGTCGCCGACGACAAGGATGTCGTTCCCCGCTTCGAGCGCTTGAACACTCGCTTCGGCGCTGTCGTAGATGTTGGTGATAACGTTCTGGGTCATGTCCTCGGCCACGATAACGCCTTCGTAGTTCCAGCGTTCGCGCAACGTCTCCTGGATGAGCACGGGCGACAGGGTAGCCGGGCGATCCGGATGGTCAAGGTCGAGGGCGGGCACGGCGATGTGGCCCACCATGATTCCGGGGGCGCCCCGGAGCGAGGCTTCAAGGAAAGGGAACATGATTTCCGCGAGCTGGGCGTGATCCCCTTCGATGACGGGTATTCCATTACCGGAAGACGCCTGCGCCGCGCCATGGCCGGGGTAATGCTTCGCCACGGGAATGAGGCCTTCGTCCATGACCCCCCGGGCGAAGGCGATGCCCATGGCGGTGACCACGTTGAGTTCCGAGCCGTACGCGCGGGTATCCAGGGCGGCCATGGCGCCCGGCTCGTAGATGTCCATCACGGGGGCGAAGAGCACCCCGGCGCCGCGGTCCCGGGCTTCCTGGGCGAAGTAAGCGCCCAGCGCCGCCGCCTCGGAAGGCTCGCCCGTGTCGCCGATTTGACGCGCGGACGGGGCATCCGCCAAGGCGAGGTGGTTGTAGTCTCCGCCCTCTTGTTCCACGGCGATCAGGGGCCAATCGGCCAGGCCGGTTCCTTCGCCCACGGCTTCCTTGATTTCCCGCATCAACTCGCGGGTCTGGTCTTCGTCTTCAATGTTTGCCGCTCTCAGCAGGACGCCGCCCGGTTGGACTTCGCGGAGCATGTCCCGCGTGTGGCTGTCCAACTCGGTCCCCCGCACGGCCACGATAAGGTGGCGGCCGGCGTGGTAGACATCGTCTTCCTCGTCTGGCTCCGCCTCGGGCTCCTCCGGAGCGGGCTCGGGCGGCGGGTCCGCGCGGTCATCCTCAAACGGGCGTACAGCCTCGTCATCAGGGCGCTCGGGATGATCGGCGGGAACCTCTGCTATATCATGCGGCTCCGCGGGTTCCAGAATGCCCCGCAGCACATATCCGCCACTCAAGCCGATAGCGAGCAGCAGAACATAAGTGATCACACTAGCGGCGGGGGAATGGCTTTTTTGACGGCGGTGATACACGTTCACAGTCTACCTCCTGCCACGCGGCCAGATGTGCGGCGCTGCCCGCGCGTGTTGCTGATATCCCGAAAGCGCGCCGCTGGGAAGACATCCGCGGCGCATGGAAAGCAATGTCCCGTATTTTTTCAATCGCCGGGTATGAACGCTGCCCTGAAAGACAACATACCGCTTACTCCCCCTTGCAAAAAGGGTTGCCTTAAGAGCCGGCGGATGTACGCACCCGCGCGTATATCCTAATCGGCGATTGGACGTATTGAGAAATAGTGTACACTGCGGGAAGGGTGTGCGACAATAGCCGCGTTACGCGCGGGTCGCGCCAATCCACCCGGGTTTGGTAAGATTTTGTTGTTGGCGAGTCTGAACTTGGCATGGGCGCCTGGGTTCAAGTACAGTACAGGTAGGCATGGGTATATTCACAAAACAGATGTCCGCGCGCGAGCTGGCCCCCGTGTGCCATCAGATGGCCACGGCCTATAGGGCTGGAATCCCTATCCTCCGCACGCTGGAGATGGCGGGACGCGAGGCGCCGAACAGCCGGGCCAGAGAAGTGTTGCAGGCCATGCGGGAAGACATTGGGGATGGCTCCACGCTGGCCGAGGCGGCGCAACGCCAAACCCCCTATTTGCCCCGGTTGTTTATCGAACTTGTCGCCAACGGCGAGCAAGGCGGCCGGCTAGACACGATGCTGGGCGACCTCGCTAGGTATTACGAGGATCGCGTCAACCTGCAACGCCATATCGTCACGTTGGCGGTCTACCCGGCCCTGCAATTGACGATAGCCTGGTTTGTGGGCACGTTTGCGTTTATGCTGCTTGGCCGGCTGAGCGCCACGTTGGAGGGCGGGGGCGACTTCTTTGACTTCGGGGGACTGTTGGCATCCTACGCGCGTTTTCAGGGGCGCGCGGCGGTGCTTTTCGCCTTGGCGATGGGCGTGACAATTGTCCTTTCGCGGGCCGGCGTGTTGCGTTGGCCATGGGGTTGGATCCGGACGCACGTTTGGCCGTTAAGCCCCGTCACGCGGCGTTTCGCCCTTGCTCGATTCTGCCGGGGGCTCTCGCTCCTTGTGGGTAGCGGGGTGAACATCGTCCAAGCCCTGCGCGGCGCGGCGGGAGCGGCGGCCAACCCCTACATCGAACGCGATCTCCTGCAGGCCGTGCCGCCGGTAGAGTCGGGCGCGCCCTTGACAGAGGCCTTTCGCGGCTCCAAGTACCTCGACCGCACCACGCGGGAGATGATCGAGGTGGGAGAGGCCAGCGGCGAACTTGAGGCGTCATTGCGCAAGGCGAGCGACTACCACTTTGACCAGGCCACGAACGCCACGCAGGTCATGTTGCGTGTGGGGTTTGTGCTTACGATTCTTTTCGTGGCGTTTGTCGTGGGATATGTGGTGATTAGTTTCTATGCCCAAATCTACGGCGGGTTGGCTGACGGCCTGGGTGTGTAAACGCCCATCATGGACGATGGAATGCAATCAAAATAGACTGAAAGCCTTTCGCGAGCCGATCCAGTGGCATACGGCGCGAAGGAATGGAGGGCATAATTCATGACCGCTGAGAATGAACAAGTCGAGGAACCGCGGGACCGGACCAAATTCCTGTGGGGCGGCGTTGTTCTCTTATTGCTTATATTGGCTGGCGTGATGTGGGGCATGGGCCGCGCCGAACCGGCTGTATCCGAGGCCCGCGTGCGCCATATTCTGATTAGCGCTCCCGCCACGGCGGAGGAAGAAGTGCGGAACGAGGCGTATAGAGAGGCCTTGGCGATTCGCGAGGCATTGCTTGAGGGCGCGAGCTTTTCCCGGTTGGCCCGCCAACATAGCGACGATCCCCAAAGCGCGCGGCGGGGGGGCGACTTGGGCTATCATCCCAGGGACACCTTTGTGGACGCCTTTGAGGCCTACGTGTGGGGCGCTGGACAGGTAGGCGAGATTAGCCCCATTGTTGTCACCGAGCATGGGTTTCACATCATCCAGATACTCGACCGGCGGTTGTCAAGGGCGGATGAATTCCAGCAGGAGATTCGCCGCCGGACCATGGAAGGCCGCGAGGCTGAAGAGAGCGACTAGATTTAGTCTGGAGCCCAGAAACAAGAGACATGGGGGTTCCGCCGGCGAGAGGCGGTCCCCCTTCTTTATCCTGCTTCCTCCAATCAAGGAAGTTTGCGGAAATACTTCTGAAGATCGCCTATGATCGCGGGGGCATCGGGGTGATCGCTGTAAAAGGCGCCGAGGAGTATCAGAATAAGCTGTTGCAACGGGTCAATCGTACTCCCGCCTCCAAAGTCAAACTGCGCCAGTGAGGGAGTTTGCGTAACCGATTTGATGTGGTGCATGGGTTGTTTTTCCTCCAGGGTCTCGTGAGAATTCCCGGCAAGCCTAGCACGCCTGATTTCCGCAATCAATTCCCGTTCGTGTTCCGCGAACATCATCTCAACGCGGCGAGCCCGCCGTCAAGGAGTTATAGTTGAACGCTTTCGACACCATTACCGACGCCATTG
The DNA here is from genome assembly GCA_003552765.1 of Candidatus Hydrogenedentota bacterium. Lineage (GTDB taxonomy): Bacteria > Hydrogenedentota > Hydrogenedentia > Hydrogenedentales > SLHB01 > SKRY01. The sequence goes on from PUOI01000066.1 coordinate 5,012, forward strand.
TACGGGATATACCCGAGTTGCGCCGTGAAGACCTCGCATTCGCTCCGCCCCCCAAGCTGGACATGGGGGACGTGTCGCTGCGCGCCTTCGAGGGGGCCAAGAAGCTCAGCCTGAAACCGCCCCAGCTCGCCGCGCGCATCGCGCAAGAGGTGTCCTTCGGTCCCGAGGTCGCCGAGGCGCGCCCGGCGGGTCCCTATGTCAATTTCCGCCTGGACCGGGGCGCGGTGGGCCGGCGCATCACGGCGGAGATCGCCGCGCAGGGGGATGCCTTTGGAAGCCTAGGGCTGGGCGAGGGCGTCAAGGCTTTGGTCGAACACACCAGCATCAACCCCAACGCCAGCCCGCACGTCGGCCGCGCGCGGAACGCCCTGATCGGCGACAGCCTCGTGCGGCTTCTCCGTTTTGAAGCGTACGACGTCGAGGTGCACTATTATGTGAACGACATGGGCCGGCAAATCGCCTTGCTCGTGTTGGTCTGCGACGACCCCAAACAGATGACCTTCGACGACATGCTGGTCCGCTATGTCGAAGCGAACGAGCGCGCCAAGGCGGATGCCGAGTTCGCGGAGCAGGGCTATGAATTGCTTGTGCGCATGGAAGAGGGCGACTCCGAAACGAAGCGGCGTTTTCATGAAGTCACCGACCTCTGCTTGCAAGGCCAAGTGGCCGTGCTCGGGCGGCTGGGCATTCACTACGATTGTTTCGACCGGGAGTCCGATTTCGTGAAGGATCCCCGCCTCGAAAAGGTGCTCGAAGCGTTGCGGGCCCGGGGCAGCCTGTTCACGGACGAGGACGAACGCCTGGTCGTGGACTTGCAGAAGCTTGGCCACCCCTACGAGGAGGGCCGGTACTTCGTGCTCATGCGGGCCAACGGCAGCTCCATGTACGGGTGCCGCGATCTTTCGTATACGATTGACAAACTCGAACGCGGCGCTGCCCTGAATCTCATCGTGCTGGGCGAGGACCACAAACTCTACGCGCAACAACTGAGTCTCATCCTTGAAGCGGCCGGGTACGCCACGCCCGAACAAGTCTACTACGCCTATATCCTGCTCAAGGAAGGCAAGATGTCCACGCGCGAGGGTAAGGTCGTCCTGCTCTCCGAGTTCCTTGACGAGGCCACGCAACGCGCCGCGCAAAAAGTTCAGGAGCAATGGCCCGACCTGTCCCCCGAGGATCAGCAGGCCATGGCGGAGCAGGTGGCCATCGCCGCCGTCCGCTTCGCCATCCTCCGCGTGAACCCCACCAAGAACGTCATCTTCGAATGGGAAAGCGCCCTGTCCTTCTCGGGCGACACGGGACCTTACGTCCAGTACTCATGCACCCGCATCGCCTCGATTCTCCGCAAGCATGGTGAATCGTTGCCCAGCGAACCGCCCAGCGCCTTCCCTGTGAGCGAAGACGCCGAATGGGGCCTGCTCCTCCAGTTGGCCGCCTTCCCCGAGACCGTGAGCGCCGCCGCCGAAAACCGCGCCGTCGCCCCCATCGCCCAATATGCCCTTGAGACGGCCCGGAAATTCACCACGTTCTATCACCAATGCCCCGTGCTTACGGCGGAAACCGGCGAACTCAAGATGGCCCGCCTCCACCTTTGCCAAGCTACGCTGCAAGTGCTCAAGAACGCCCTGGGCATCCTCGGCATCGAGGCCATGGAACGCATGTAGCCATGGCGAGACGCATTTCGGGGGCGATGTACCGCCGGCTCGCCTGATGGCGCTGTTTTTCCGCGCATACCAGTGGTTTTCCCTGTGTTATCTAAGGTAGCATTGATTCGGATGCGGAAAACACACCCCGAGTTCCAGCCCAATGGGCTAACGCGGGATGATAACCGGGAGGGGAACGGTGGAACAGTATCTGACACTGCGAAAGTTGGCGCTCGGGCTGGCCCTTGTGGTGTTGACCGTCTATCTCATTATTGAATACAACGCCGCAGCCACCACCTTCCGGGTGCTTTGGAGGTGGCTGATTCGGTTCAGCCGGGTGGCCTGGGGGTTCTTGAGACAGTTGATAGCCCAAACGGCCCGTATGCTGGTGGAACGCAAGCTGTGGGTCCCGTTTTGGAAACTAAGCGGTTTGGAATGGGCCACCAACCGGATCTACATGTTGATCTTGCCCCTATTGGGCTACAAGTTCTTCTCCAGTGAATGGTGGAAGGCGCACTGGGACAACATGCATCCGGTCCTTCGCATGGTGATCGCCATTCCCGCCGTGCTTGCCGTTACGGCCCTCATCGTCCTGGTGTTCTGGCTGTCGGGGTTCATTCTCGCCCCCATATTGGGCATCGCCCGCGGGACCATACGCTATGTGACATACATGTTGGCATGGATTCAGTCCGCGCTGGCCGATTTCTGGCTGATTAAGAAGATGCAGCCCTATTGGCGGCGATTCCGCAGTTGGCGGCGGAGACCGGAGAACAAGCATTGGGGACCCGTCCGGTTTTTCCGGCTCACCAAGCACTACTATCTCAGAATGGAACGAAGCATCAATCGCAATCTGAACAAGGCTTGGCGGTGGCTCGAAAGCCGGTACCGCGCATTCTGCAAGCCGCCAGCCTCCACCGCGCCGCCCGCGGGCGCTCCGGCCGAGTCGCCGCCCGAATGAGATGCTACGGCCGCACGTCCTTGAGCTGGAGCTGGACCATGGGCTCGTCGCGCCAGGTGTCGAGCTTGGGGGTGAAGGCGATGTCGATGGGGGTTTCGGGTTGAAGCTGGGGCAGCACGCCCGCCATGCCGAAGCCGATGCAGTTCACGATGCGCTCATCGCCGCGCACGGCCATGCGCATGTGGCTGTTGCGCAGTTCACGCATGGAGTTGCGTACGGGGGACACGCCGTGGGCGGAGAAGACCGGCGCGGGGTTGCCGTGGCCGAAGGGTTCGAGCCGGTCGATGTTGCGCACCAGGCGCAGGTCGATTTCGCTAAGCGACGCGACGGCGTCGACCGGGAGCGTGGGGGAGAGGTCGCCCTCGGGCAGGCCTTGTGCGGCGGCGCTCTCGAAGCTTTCGCGGAAGGCTTCGAGCTGATCCTCTAGGATGGTCATGCCCGCGGCTTGTTCGTGGCCGCCATGGCGTTCGAGGTGGCTCTGGCACCCGCGTAGCGCCTCGGCGATGTCGAACTCCTTGACGCTACGCGCGGAACCGCGTCCGGATCCATCTTCTCCGATGGCGACGAGGATGACGGGCCGGTAGAACTGGCGTTGGATGCGGCTGGCCACGATGCCGACCACGCCGGGATGCCAATCGCGCCGGGCGAGCACAATGCTGCGCTGGTCTGGTTTGAAGGTGGTGTTGAGTTCGGCCAGCGCATCCTCGAGGATGGCCTGTTCAATGCTCCGGCGTTCGTTGTTGGCCGTGTCGAGTTCATTGGCGAGGCGCGCCGCTTCCCGGGGACACTCGGCGAGCAACAGTTCCAGTCCTTCCATCCCGCTGCCCAACCGGCCGCCCGCGTTGATGCGCGGGGCGAGCTGAAAGGCGATTTGCTCGGAAGTGCGCTTGCCCTTGCGCAGGCCCGCGGCCTCGGCCAGCTTTTGAATGCCCAGCCGCGGGTTGGCGTTGATCTCGTTCAACCCCGCCGCAACCAGATCGCGATTCTCTCCGCGCAAGGGCACCACGTCGGCCACGACGCCCAGGGCCACGAGGTCGAGGTCCGCCTGTTCGCCTGTGAGCGCCCACGCCAGCTTGAACGCCACGGCTGCTCCGGCGGCGTCCCGGCTGGGATGGTCCGGCGCTTCGCGCTGGGGATTGACGACCGCGCATGCCGTGGGCAGCTTTCCGGCAAGCTGATGGTGATCCGTGACGATGAGGTCCACGCCCTGTTCGCGGGCTGCTTCCGCCGCATCGAGCGCCGCGATGCCATTGTCCACCGTTACGAGAAGGCCCACGCCATCCGCCTTGGCTTGGCGCACGTGGTCCACGTCCAGGCCGAAGCCTTCCACGAGCCGGTGGGGCAGGGCGTAATCCACGTGGTTGAAGCCATACCGGCGCAACGCCAACACCAGCAACGCCGTCGAGGTGATGCCGTCCACGTCGAAATCGCCAAAGACGCGAACGCGCTCTTGCGTCTCGCGGGCTTGCCGCAGACGGGCCACGGCCTTGTCCATGTCCGTGAGATTAAAGGGATCCCTGAGGCGGGCGGCGGAAGGGTTCAGATAATGCTCGGCCTGCTCGGCCGTCTCCACGCCGCGTTTCATCAGAAGTTGGGCGACGAGCGGCGGCATGCCGAAATCCCGCGCCAGGCTCAGGGCTGTTTCGCGATCCGGTGCGCTAGTTTGCCAATGGTATGCGGGAAAGCAGTGCGGCGTCATTGCGTCCTCCTTGCTTCGCGGACAATGGCGTCCACGGCTTCCTTCAAACTCATGCCCGTGGTGTCGATCCGCACGGCGTCCGGCGCGGGGCGCAACGGCGAATCCGCTCGTGTCATGCCGCGGTGGTCCCGTTCGCGGATGGCGGCGAGGATCGTCTCGTAATCGGCTTCCTGTCCCCGCGCCTGGAGTTCGTCCGTGCGGCGCCGGGCGCGCACTTCCGGATCGGCGTCGAGATAGACCTTGCAGCGAGCGTCCGGAAACACGACCGTGCCCATGTCGCGGCCTTCGGCGACGGTGGGCTGCTGCGCACCGAAGGCGCGTTGCAACTCCACGAGATGGCGCCGCACGCCGGGGACCTCGTCCACGCGCCAGATGGTGTCCGTGATCGTGGAAGTGCGGATGTCGTCCGTCACCTCGTGTTCGCCCACCCAGACCCGGGAACGCCCCGCTTCCTCCCGCATCTCAAGAGGAAGGCCGCGGACAGCGTCTTCAATGGCCTGGGGGTCGTTTAGATCAACGTTGCGCCGCAACACCCACCATGTCGCGGCGCGATACATTGCCCCCGTGTCGAGAAACGCGTACTCTAAGGCATCCGCCACGCTCCGCGCCACGGTGCTTTTCCCCGCGCCCGCGGGACCGTCGATGGCGATAATGTCAGTGATGGCGCCCACAAGAACCCTTTCCGTATCAAGCATCCGAACGGAACGGATAGTAGCACAGCGCCCCTTGATTCCACTAATACATTGGGGTTTTGGCCCAATCGCCGGGTAAAGCATTCGTTGTGCCGCAGCGCGGCGTGGTGTTGAACGCCGCGTGGTAGGCTTTGCGGTATTGGTGCAGGAAAAGTGATTTCCTCTATAATGTCCCTTTGAAGGCGAATCCACACGCAAACGGTTTAACTGGGAGAGAGGAGATGAGCCATGTTGAGTCGCCGGGTCTTTCTAAAGGGATCGGTAATGGGGCTGGGGGCGTTGGCGCTGGAATCGCGGACGCCCAGCGGGATGTTCGGAACAGCGCACGCTGACAATTCCCCGGCGATAAATCCGGCCGTGGAGGTGGAGGAGGATATCTATAGCTACGAGCCGCCCGACAACGGGGCGGGTCCGCTCTGGGGAATGGGCGCGCCGATGATCGTGCGCGACGGCGAGACGCTGTTCATGTCAGGTCTGGAAACGTTGCCGGACGAAGAGCCGCTGCATAACGTGCGCTGGAAGCTGTATAAGCGCGACGCCAACGGCTGGGAGCTGCAGCAGGCCGACGAGGAGGGCCGCACACGCGAACCGTGCCCAATCGGCATTATCCCCGGCGAGGGCAGGCTCATGCTGTCGGCCAATCCCACGCTGACGGAACCGGGCGAGCACGCCGGTCCGGCGGAACCCCAGCTGCTGGAGTTCGATGTCAACGAGCCGCGGACGCCGCCCGCTTCGCACGTGCCGCCGTGGGATTCCGATCACGATGACTACGGCTTCAGCGAGCACACGTACCGCCATTTCGCGGTTGACCCCGAGACCGGCGGCTCGTTCATGCTCAACCAAATCGGCTGGTCGCACCGCATGTGGGCCCTGCACGAGCCCGGCGGCGCTTGGTCCTGGGGCCGGCTGGACAATGTGCCCAGCGAGGACCGCCACATGCACGCCTACAGGCCGGACTACCATGTCCATCGCGTGAACTATGGCAGCTCGGTTCTGAAGGGGCGCGCCGTTCACGTCACCGGCCGCGCCTCCTACGCCAACTGGGACGGCGTCGGCGAGGAGGAGATGGCGGAGATCCTTGACGGAGAGACTGCGCGCTCGCGTTGGGGCTCGACGCGGTGTGCGCGCCGGATGGTTTACGCCTGGACGCCAGACGTAACCAGCGAGCCGTTCTCGGAATGGATCGAGGTCGGCACAACCATGCCCACCGGCGGCTGGCTGAACCCCGGCGACCTATGGGCCGGACCCGATGACCGCATCCACATCCTCTGGTACGAGGCGCCCCCGCCTGCCGATGTGCCGGAGCAGTTTCTTCCCGATGAGCCCCGCCTCCACTCGGCCAAGTATGCCGTGGTGCGGGACGGCGAGGTCGTTCACCGCGCCACGCTTATCGAGGGCGTTGAAGAGGACGGCGACGAGTTGCCCGGCATGCTCCCGCGGTTTCACATCGGCCCGGACAATCGCCTGTTCGTACTCTACACGGTGAGCGAAGGATCCGGGCCAGTGACGGAGAACCGCCTCGTCGAGGTCGATGAACAAGGAGCCTTCTCGGACCCAATCGTTCTGCCGTTGCAGAGCCCGTTCAGCCGGCCCTTCACGGCAACCCCGCGAGGCGGAACCACGCCATCGGATGTGCTGGACTTGTTCGGCATCCGCGTGGGCTCGCCCAGCAACACGCTCAGCTACGCCCGCGTGCGCCTCGCGTGAGCAATGCCGCGCCCCTTTGTCCTTCCCCGCACCCCTTTGGTCATCCCCGCGCAAGCGGGGATCCACCCCCAACCCCGAGCGGACAGTGAAGGGCTCTGGATTCCCGCTTGCGGGGATTCGGAGCCCTTCTTCGGCACTATCAATAGCCGCCGTAAGCAACGCTTCCCAAAGTCCACTGTACGTTGCATGGCGAATCCCCTTGCGGGAATGACGGGGGGGAGCGGACGCAGCGCCCCCTGGCCTGAAAGGCCCATAACACAACAGCACAGGGCAACGCCCTGTGAAACGAGGTCCGCCCCTGGTCAAGCCCTGAAAGGGCGGCACATCATGCCCCCGCGATTGTGACGCCCTTTCAGGGCTAACGGCCGGGGGGGCTCTCTTCCCAGGGCGATTTGCCCTGGGCTAATGTGTTTCCGGCCCGTTGGGCCTCTTGCCTCTCATGTCGTCGCGGCGTTGCGCCGTGGCGTGAGCCGCAAGGCGCGGGGGCAACGCCTCACGCCCCGCCGCCATGACGGCCTTTCCCGCACATGTGATACTGGAGCCATCGTACCGGCCTGAAAGGCCCATAACACAACAGCACAGGGCAACGCC
>PUOI01000636.1 GCA_003552765.1 Candidatus Hydrogenedentota bacterium
ACTCCGCAGATGGGCGAGCGTCACCTCGTTCATCCCAATGCCGCCGCCGGGTCGGTGATAGCGGCTGGAGGCCGTCCCGCCTAGGATGTTGCGCCACAGCTTGTGCTGGCCTTCGTCGGCGCCGCCGCCATGCACCCCGCCGTAGGTCTTCACATTGTTGACCGGCCGCGGCGGATCCGACACGCGTTCGCGCGCCCACTGGAGATTGTCCCACTGGGTCTGGCCGATCTGATGGGAATTCTGGGACACGTCCACGAAGCTGTAGAGGTCCGGGTGATCAAACGTGCGCGTGTGCGTGTCGCCCCGCAGGTCCCAGTCGTCCCACATCTCGGTGACCTCGATGCCCTTGCCCTGCTCCTCCGCGATGTCCCGCAGGAAATGCGCCCAGTGCCGGCTCCACTCCTCCGTGTCGTTGGTCTCGTTGCTGATGCAATAGAGCACGTGGCCGTAATCCAGGGAGGTCTCAATCATGCGCCGGGCGTGGGCCTCTTGGTGGGGCAGGATCAGCTCGTTATCGTCCAGCTCGGGAATCGACCGGAAGAAATCGTTCTCCCGCTGGCCGGGGTGCGTCTCGATGACTTCCAGCAACCCGCTTTCCTCGGCGGTGTAATTAATGTTGTTCTTGGGATTGAACGGATTGAGGTCCCAGGGGTCCCGCGCGTAGTCGAAGCGATCCCAAAGCTCGATCTGCACGATGATGTCCCGCTCGGCGGTCAGTTCAAGGAAATTCTCGAACCGTTCCCAATAGGCCTCGTTGGGTTCCCGCAGGTCGTACAGGCCCGTGTCCTCATCGCGGGCAAACGGCCACGGATTGCCCTCGTCCCGGCTCGACATGGTGTTGCGCACATAATTGCCGCCCGCCTCCACCAGCTGGTCCAGATGCGCCTCCAGGCCGTCCGGCCCGATATCGGGATGGTTGAACAAGTTGTCCTGATCCGACACGCCCATCAACAGCACCGGCTCGCCCTTATACTGCCAATAGCGCGCGTCCTCCTCCCACGGCTGAATGCGATCCGCCTCGCGGTCCGCGGCCCCCGCCACGCTTGACGCCGCCACAAAAACCGCCAACACACCCAGCCAACCGATGCGAAACATGCTCTTCGTCCACATAACAAATCTCCTCCTACTGTTGAAACGTTTCCCTTTTCCGCACCTACCCACGCTCCAAACGCGGATGGTATTCTCCTACTATACCCTTCCCGCCCCGCCGGGTTCCGTCTGAGACGCGGGTACGCCAGTATTACACCCTCGCGCCATCCCGTACAAGACCCAAGAACCCATTGGCCGGCATTGTTGGGCCGCCGTACCGCCGGCATCTTGCCGGCATTGTTGAGTTGCCGCAAGGGATGTCCCCACAATTCCCCCTTCAAACGTAGACGCGGCATCTTGCCGCGTGAGGAAGCGGCAAGATGCCGCTTCTACTATCAACACGGATTTAAGCGAATGCACTTGACCGCAGGGAGCGCCGAAACATTCCCCCTTCGGAAGGGGGAATTGAGGGGCATTCCCGGCGGCAGCTTAACAATGCCGGCGAGACGCCGGCGCTACGAGGGGATCAAGGGGGATGTCAACCTCCCCCATACGTCTCGGTCTTCCACTTGCCCCGAGCGCACCGGCACTGATAGGGATCGCCGAACCTTTGTGCACACGACTTCTGCGACCCCTGCCGGGGTCGGTTTGGGATGGCCCTCGTTTCCAGGGGTATTGCGTGCTGGCGCACGCTGCAACCCCTGGCTATCTTCTGTCATCCCTGCCGGGATGGATTTCCGAGACAAGAGGCCCAAGGGGTCGGCCACACAATAGCCCAGGGCAATCGCCCTGGGTGTGGAGGTTCCCCCAAGCGCAAGCCCTGAAAGGGCGCCACACAGGCGGGAATTGTGTTTCGCCCTTTCAGGGCTACGGGCGGGGGGGTGTCATCTTTTCCCAAGGCGTTGCCTTGGGCTGTTGTGTTTGGGCCTTTCAGGCCATGGGCGCGGTCGTTTTTGTGAATCGACCCCGAAGGGGTCATAGATGATAGCCAGGGGTTGAGCCCGCTCGCGTAAGCGAGCTGGGCGACACCCCTGGATCAAAGCAGGCCAAGAATGGACCCCGGCAGGGGTCCCAGAAGCTGCGTTGCTGCGACCCTGCCGGATACGGCGATGTGCCGGGCGTTTACATCCCCCGGCCCTGTCGGGCCACCCCTTTCTTCTAAGGGGGAGGTAGGATACCCAAAAGCGGCAAGGACGCCGCTTCCACGGTTCGGCATTTGACATCCCCCGGCCCTTTCGGGCCTGCCCCCTTCCGAAGGGGGAATTGAAAGGCATTCCCGGCGGCGGCCACACATATTTGCCGGCGAGACGCCGGCGCTACGGGGCTCAAGGAGGATGTAGGATATTCAAAAGCGGCGAGGGCGCCGCTTCTACGGTTCGGCCTTTGACATCCCCCGGCCCTAACGGGCCTGCCCCCTTCCAAGGGGGAATCGTAGCGCCGGCATCTTGCCGGCAAAAAAGCACACTCCAAGCTGCGATATACATGCCGGCGAGACGCCGGCGCTAGTGCGCTTCCGAGCGCATCTTGTCAGAGCGGTGCAAGTCCGCTTCTGAATTACGTCACGGTTCAGTAGTCGACCATAACTGCACTTACCGCGAGGCGGTGTGGGAAGCAAT
>PUOI01000608.1 GCA_003552765.1 Candidatus Hydrogenedentota bacterium
GGTCCCTTGATGAACTGGAGGAGGTCCTCGGTGCGGGCCTCGGGATTGTCGATCATGTAGGCGACGGCGTCGCAGACTTCGCGCAGGTTGTGCGGCGGGCAACTGGTGGCCATGCCCACGGCGATGCCGTAGCTGCCGTTCACGAGCAGATTCGGAATGGCCGACGGCAGGACGCTGGGGTCCTTTTGCGTGCCGTCGTAGTTGTCTACATGGTCGACGGTGTCCTTCTCGATGTCGGCCAGCATTTCCGCCGTGATCGCCGCCATGCGCGCTTCGGTATACCGCATGGCCGCCGGACTGTCGCCGTCGACCGAGCCGAAGTTGCCTTGCCCGTCCACGAGGGGATAGCGCATGCTCCAGGGCTGAGCCAGGCGCACGAGCGTGTCGTAGATGGCGGAGTCGCCGTGGGGGTGGTACTTACCCATGGTGTCGCCGACCACCGCCGCCGATTTGCGGTAAGGCCGGTTGTTGCGCAGGCCCATCTCGTGCATCGTGTAGAGGATGCGGCGATGCACGGGCTTGAGGCCGTCGCGCACGTCGGGCAGGGCGCGGCTGACGATCACGCTCATGGAGTAGTCCATGAACGCGGTCTTCATTTCTTGTTCAATGGTAACGGGAACTATCCGTTCTTTTGGCGTATCCATCGGGACTTAGGTCTTTCTTTAACTATACTGTGAAACTCATCTGGCCGCACTCGTCCAAAACGTTGGCGAAAAACGCGCCGACGGCGCGATAGCGAGTAGCCTGGGGCAAGCGAAGCGCGGCCCCAGGGTTCAAGTTCCCAAAATCCGGTCCTGAAAGGACCGAAGAAGTATCTGGTCCGCCTCCTTGGGAACACATTCTAACCGGTTGGCTGCGCACGAAAGCATGCGCCTCCCGATTGCTCCCGTCCCTTCAGGACGGATTGCCAGCGCAACAGCCACCTGGGACTGCGCGTTGCTTGTCCCAGGCTACTGCCTAAGGCGCCTTTGGCGCCCAAAGAGGCGGATTACACGTCCAGGTTGCGTACGTCGAGGGCGTGCTTTTCGATAAACTGGCGCCGGGGCTCCACCAGTTCGCCCATCAGTGTGACAAAGGTGTCGTCGGCCGCGGTCTCATCGTCGGCGCTGACTTGCAGCACGGTGCGCGTTTCGGGGTTCATCGTGGTGGCGTGGAGCTGGTCGGGATTCATTTCTCCCAAACCCTTGTAGCGCTTGATGTCGAGCCCCTCGTAGGCCGTGTTCAGCAAGTAGCGGCGCAAATCGAGCAGATCGGCGGTTTCGTATTCAACCTTACCGTCCGCATTGATGACCTGGAACGGCGGCTTGCCCGCCGCGGCCATGGGTTCGGCGTGTTCGTACAGCACGTTGAACTCATGACTGAGCAGGAAGGCAAGGTCGATTTGGTCCTTGCGCCGCACCACCTTCTTCTGTTGTGTATCGGGATCCCCCGCGTCAAGTTCGAGCAACTCGCCCTGAACGGCTTGCGTGTTCACCACATCCGCATCGGGACCGAAAAGGTACTCCATCTCGCTTGGACTCAAGGCCGCGGGATCAAGCCGCTTGTCCTTGGGGAGTTCCATGGCCCGCATCACCGCGTCCTCGCTCACGCCGTAGACGCGCTCGAGCCGCGCGAACATGCGCCGCCGTTCCAGCGCCGCCTGGATGGCCCGCTGAAGCACCTTGCTTTCCACGGCCTCCGGGGAATCGCCGCCGTTCAACGAGGTGACATTGGCCCGTTGCATGACGTTTTCGAAGAGAAACCGGTCCTTCTCGTCCTCGGTGATCAGGTAATGGCTCTTCTTGCCCTTGCGGATTTCGTAGAGCGGCGGCTGCGCGATATAGATGTGCCCGTTGCGGATGAGATCGGGCATCTGGCGGTAGAAAAAGGTCAGCAGCAGGGTGCGAATGTGCGCGCCGTCCACGTCGGCGTCCGTCATGATGATAATCTTGTGGTAGCGCAGGTTTTCGAGTTTAAAGTCATCCGCGCCCACGCCGGTGCCCAGCGCAGTGATGATGGACCGAATCTCGTTGTTGTTGAGCATCTTGTCCGGCCGGGACTTCTCGACGTTCAGGATCTTGCCGCGCAAGGGCAAAATCGCTTGATTCTTGCGGTCGCGGCCTTGTTTCGCCGAACCGCCCGCGCTGTCGCCCTCGACAATGTAGAGTTCGCAACGCTCGGGATCGCGCTCGGAACAGTCCGCCAGTTTGCCCGGCAAGGAGAAGGTGTCTAGCGCCCCCTTGCGCCGGGTCAGATCACGGGCCTTACGGGCGGCTTCACGCGCGCGGGCCGCCTCCTGCGTCTTGGCGACGATGCGATTGGCGATGGTGGGGTTTTCCTCGAAGAAGGTGTTCAACCCCTCGTAGACCATGGAATGAACGAAGCCTTGCACGTTGCTGTTGCCGAGCTTCATCTTGGTCTGGCCCTCGAACTGAGGATTGGGCACCCGCACCGAGATGATGGCCGTGATCCCCTCGCGCGTGTCATCGCCCGAGATGGCGGCCTCGGCTTTCTTGCCGCCCGCCTTCTTGGCGTGGTCGTTCAAGGCCTTGGTGAGGGCGGACTTGAACCCGCTGAGATGCACGCCGCCTTCATAGGTATGAATGTTGTTCGCGAAGCTCGCCAAGGCTTCCGTGTAGGAGCTTGTGTATTGCA
>PUOI01000241.1 GCA_003552765.1 Candidatus Hydrogenedentota bacterium
GGTTCCGTGGGCGGCTTGGCGGGCTCCAATTATGGCGTGATCGAAGAGAGTTACGCCAATGGCGCCGTGGCGGGCGCTCAGTTCGTTGGCGGTCTGGCGGGCTCGAATGAAGGCTTGATCACGCGAAGCTCGGCACGGGCCGTGGTCGAGGGTGGAAGCTGGGCCGGCGGACTCGTGGGCGATCAGGTCGAAGGGGTCATCTCGGAGAGCTATGCCCTCGGCCCCGTCAGCGGGGAACTGCAAATTGGCGGCCTGGTAGGCTGGAACTACATGGGCGAGATCTCGAATGCCTACGCCACGGGCGCGGTTAGTGGCGAATCTCAAATCGGCGGGTTGGTTGGCCGCAATGAAGGCGGCTCCGTATCAAAGACCTACGCCACTGGCGCGGTCAGTGGGGAATCCCAAATTGGCGGTCTCATCGGCCGGGACGAAGGGGGCTCGGTCGAGGCCAGCTTTTGGAATACCCGGACCACGGACCAGAATACGTCCGCCGGTGGAGAGGGACGCACAACAGGGCAGATGATGCGCCGCTCCACGTACACGGAAGCCGATCCCGCCTGGGACTTCACCGACATCTGGAGGATCGACCAAGGCGAGACCTATCCATACCTTCGCTACGCGGAAGGCGGCGGCGTCATCGTACCTAACGTCATTGGCATGGCCCTAGGCGAAGCGGAAGACGCCATCGAGGCTGCGGGGCTCCGTGTTGGCGAGGTAACGCAGGAATACGACGAGGATGTCCCCGAGGATGAGGTCATTGCCCAAGATCCTGCCCCGGAGGACGAGGTCATGCTTCCCGCTGACATCGACATCGTGGTCTCCCTGGGGCCGGAACCCGGCGGCGATTAACCTATCCTCCAAGAATGGCCCGAGGCCGCGAATCCCTTTGGGGTTCGCGGCCTCGTTGTGTATGCTTGAAAACCTGAGCGGTTTATGTTGTTTAGGTAATTCGAGGCATAATAGGCCTGCTTTTCTCCAAGTCTGGAGAAGTGGGAGCAGCAGGCGCTGTCTTATGCATCGAATTAGCCATGGAAAACCGAAGATGGACGGGACGCGCATACAGAGCGCTTCATCCCTCCCATCCTCTATTGCCACTTCTACCATATGCCCCCCCAGACATGCAACTTCCTACTGTCGTGGCAGACATGATTCGTGGGAGCGCGCAAAACGATGGTCAGATGCCACTCCCTCACGCACTCCCCCTCATCTCGCGCAGCCCGGCCTCTTTGAAATCCCATTGAGGCAATGCTACCATTCGCCGCTATGAGCCCATCTTCCCCCGCACTTGTTTCTGGAGAGTTTTTGCGCGGCGCCATACGAGACTTGATCCGTTCCCGTGAGCTTCTGCTCGATCTCATATGGAAGGATCTGCGCGTTCGGTACCGCTATGCGGCCATGGGATTCTTGTGGGCTATCCTTGAGCCGTTGCTGATGACGCTCATTTTGAGCTTCGTTTTCTCCATCGTGTTTCAGTACCGTCCAGGGGCGGAGGCCTTGGATCCCGAGACCCCTTTTGCGGTGTTTCTCCTGTGCGGGCTCATTTTCTGGAATCTGCTGAGCCGCTCCGTCTCGGACGGCGCGAAGTCGTTGGTGGCGAACCGCCAACTTGTGGGCAAGGTGAATTTTCCCCGGGAGATCATTCCTTACGCCAGTATCGGGGTGAATCTCTTCAACTTCGGGATAGGCTTCATTATCTTCCTGGGACTTCATCTCGTTTTGGGAGGCGCGCTGGCAAGTACTGCCCTCCTTGTGGTCCCCTTGCTGCTCATCCAATTGGCGCTCATCACGGGCTTGGCCTTGTTGTTATCCTGTGTCAATGTGTTTTTTCGCGATGTCGAATACATCACCGATGTGCTGCTGGTCTTCGGCTTCTACGCCTCCCCCATCTTCTACGACCCCAGCCTGGTGCGGGCCATCGCGGCCGACATGCCGCAATTAGCGTGGGCTGTTCAGTTGTACATGGTGAATCCGATGGCGTGCCTTATCACCGCCTACCGGGACGTCCTCCTTAACCAGCAATGGCCCCAGTGGCAACACGTGCTGTGGCCGGCGGCGCTCGCGGCCGGGTTCCTGGCCGCTGGCCTCACTGTGTTTCGTCCCCGTGCGGGCCGGTTCGCGGATCATCTCTAAGATGGCGGTTATCAATGTACAACATGTAACCAAACGCTACCCTCTGCGGCGGGGACCCCGTGTGTTGTTGGGGCGCGGCGGGTTGAGCGACTGGTTCCGGCGCCGGCGCCGCGGCGTATTTGCGGCGCTCGAAGACATTAGCTTCTCGGTAGAGGCTGGAGAAGCCGTGGGCATCATCGGCGCCAACGGTTCAGGCAAGAGCACCCTGCTAAAGATCCTTGCCGGGGTCACCGAACCCACGGAAGGGCGGGCTCAGGTCCAGGGCCGGGTAGCCTCTTTGCTTGAGCTGGGCGCGGGGTTTCACCCCATGCTGACGGGCCGCGAAAACGTGTATCTCAACGCGGGCATCCTTGGCATGCGCCATGCCGAGGTTGATCAGGTCTTTGACGACATCGCGGCCTTTTCCGGAATCGGGGAGTTCATGGACACGCCCGTGGACACGTACAGCAGCGGCATGTTCGTGCGGCTGGGTTTCGCGGTGGCCGTTCAC
>PUOI01000345.1 GCA_003552765.1 Candidatus Hydrogenedentota bacterium
GTATCCGTTCACCAACTGCACCTACTGCGGCCCTCGCTACACGATCATACACAGCTTGCCGTACGACCGGCCCCACACCTCCATGGCTGGTTTTGCCATGTGTCCGCAATGCCAGCGGGAATACGAGGATCCCCTGGATCGCCGGTTTCACGCTCAGCCCGTGGCCTGTCCGGAGTGCGGACCGCAACTCCAGCTTTGGGATGGCGCCGGCCGCTGTTTGGCGGACGAAACCTCGGCCCTAGATGACACAGCGGAGCGCATCCGGCAGGGGGCCATTGCGGCGGTGAAAGGGCTTGGCGGATTTCATCTCGTGTGCGATGCGCGCGACACGGAGGCGCTGGAACGCCTTCGCGAACGCAAGGCGCGGGAGGAGAAGCCCTTCGCCGTGATGACGCCGCGCTGGGATGCGTTCGGGGCATCGTGCCGGATGGACGCCGCGGCGGTCAGCGCGCTCGAATCGCCCCAAGCCCCGATTGTCTTGGTCCCGCGCATTCCCGGCGCGGATGACGGCCTCTCCCGGCTTGTCGCGCCGGATAGTCCCACGCTCGGGTTAATGTTGCCGTACACGCCGTTGCATCACCTGCTTCTGGGCCGGCTCGGCTTTCCCGTGGTGGCGACCAGCGGCAACCTGCGCGATGAACCCATCTGCATCGACGAGCACGACGCCTTGCGCCGGTTGGCGGACATCGCCGATGTGTTTCTCGTTCATAACCGGCCCATCGTGCGCCCAGTGGACGATTCTGTCGTGCGCATCATTGCGGGAACCCCAGTGATTCTGCGGCGGGCTCGTGGGTACGCTCCGGCCCCCGTGAGCATTGAACGCGGCTCGGAGCGTTCCGTCGTGGCCATGGGAGGACACCTCAAGAACACGGCCGCGTTGACCATGGGCCGCCGCATTGTGCTGACCCAGCACATCGGGGACCTCGAGACCCCGGAAGCGCGGGACGCCGCTGCCGACGCCATCGCTAGCTTGCGCGGCCTGTACCGCATTACCCCCGAGGCGGCGGCGTGCGACATGCATCCCGATTACGCCAGCACCCGCTCGGCCCGGGACTCCGGCTTGCCCGTATACCCCGTGCAACACCATCACGCGCACATCGTGGCCTGCATGGCCGAGCACGGCCTCGAAGGTCCCGTGCTGGGCGTGTCGTGGGATGGAACGGGCTACGGGGACGATGGAACCGTGTGGGGCGGGGAGTTCCTATCCGCCACCGAGACGGCGTATCAACGCATAGCCGCGCTCCGGCCGTTTCCCCTGGCCGGCGGTGAGCAAGCCATGCGGGAACCCCGGCGCAGCGCATTGGGGCTGTTGTACGCCCTGGACGGCGGACGCCAAACCTTGGACAAGATCGCGGCCCCGTTAGCAGAAGACGTCTTCCGCGGACGCGAGTTGAAGGTGCTCGATGCCTGGCTGCGCCGTCACGGAGACCAGGGGTTGACCACGAGCGCTGGCCGGTTGTTTGACGCCGCCGCCTCACTGCTGGGCCTGCGCCAGTACGCGGGTTACGAGGGCCAAGCGGCCATGGCCCTGGAAGCGGAAGCCGCCACGGAAACCACGGCGCCGCCGCTGTATCCCATGCGTCTGCAAACAGAACGCAATCCGGCTTGGCTGGACTGGGGGCCGCTCATCGAGGGATTGCTCGCGGATCGGGACGCTGGGGCCGCGCGCTCCATGTTGTGCCGGGCGTTCCATCGCAGTCTGGCCGATGGCGTGCGCCAGGTGGCGGAATGGAGCGGCCACAACACGGTATGCTTGGGTGGCGGCTGTTTTCAAAACGCCTTGCTGACGGAGTTTATTGTTGAAATGCTGACGCGCCAGGGGGTTGCCGTATACTATCCCCAGCATATCCCCCCCAACGATGGGGGGCTCGCCCTTGGACAGGCCTGCTGCGTGTTGCGGCGGCTGTCCGTTACATCGCAAAAGGAGGAATCATGTGCCTTGCCGTTCCAGGCGAAGTCCTGAGTATTGAGCCCGGCGATTCGCTGGGCCGTAAAGCGCGGATCCAGTATGGCTCCATTGTGAAGGAGGCCTCGCTGGCCTTGGTGCCGGAGGCGAAAGAAGGCGACTACGTCTTGGTGCATGCCGGCGTCGCCATCACGGTGGTGTCGCCCGAGGAAGCCGAGCGGACCTTCGCGTATCTAGACGAAATTGGGGCTATCGAGGAAGAACTGGGGGAAGAAGGTGTTGGATCATGAAGTATGTGGACGAATTCCGCGATCCCGAGGCCGCCCGGCGGCTGGCCGAACGGATCCAGACCATAACCACCCGGCCGCACACGCTTATGGAGATCTGCGGCGGCCAAACCCACGCCATCCTTCGTTTCGGAATTGACGAACTCCTTCCCCCCGAGGTGTCGCTCATTCACGGACCGGGCTGCCCCGTATGCGTGACGCCGACTATTCTTATTGACAAAGCCATCGCTCTTGCACGGCGGCCCGAGATCATCATGTGCTCCTTCGGGGACATGCTCCGTGTGCCGGGCTCCGAGACCAGCCTCTACGGCGCCAAGGCCGAGGGAGCGGACGTTCGCATCGTCTATTCGCCGCTTGACGCGCTTCAACTCGCCCAGAAAATGCCGGACCGGGAAGTGGTGTTTTTTGCGGTCGGATTCGAGAC
>PUOI01000337.1 GCA_003552765.1 Candidatus Hydrogenedentota bacterium
ATCGGTCCTGAAGGGAGCGAAGCAAACACCGCGCCTTTCTTCCGTCCCTTCAGGACGGACATGCGGGGGGGGACGTAAATCCTGGGACTGCGCTTCGCTTGTCCCAGGCTACTCTCCGCGGCGCCTTCAGCGCCATGAACATTCACGGTTGAGCCGTGCCCCCTATGCGTGGGTGGACACCTGCGCCGACCCCAACGGGGTCACGGAACGCTTGTGCATGCAGCTGCTGCGACCCCTAAAGGGGTCGGTATTGCATGTATCTGATTCCAGGGGTATCGCCTGCAAGCTATCGCACGCGGCCTCAACCCCCGGCTACCAGCTGTCATCCCTACGGGATGGATTTCACTGTTGATAGCATGTAGTGGGTTAGTGTGACCGGTTCAATACGCCGCCGGGCGTCACAATGGCGTCTGGCGGCGCCCGGCTCCTAAACACCGGGCACGTGCGCTGCTCCACGAAACAACAAAACAACATCCCCCATTCCCCCTCAGAGGGGAATCTTGCATTCAAGGCCGCCGAACCGGGTGAGCAGCTCAATTCCCCCTTGAAAGGGGGCAGGCCCGAAAGGGCCGGGGGATGTAAGCACCCCGCACACCGCCGTATTTGCGTGTTCGGCGATAGCGCCCGGACAACCCAGTTGTCCCGCCTTCCGGTAAGGCTCTACAATAGACCTCCTGTTCAAGACTGCGGCGAGCGGTCTTGGGAGGCGTAGAGCAAGACGGCGCGCCGGGGCTTACCCGGCGGCCTGACCACCATGGCGTCAACCATTAGGAGGAGGGACGGCAAATGACATCACGTACACGGTTGTGGGTCGCGGCGATTGTAGTGGGCTTGGCGTGGGGCATGGGCGCCTCCGCCGCCGCGGCGATTGAAATGGACGCGTCCCAAGCGGAAGCCGAGGGGCATTGGGAACACTCGAGTTCCCACGCGTACGCCATTGGAGAAGGCTACCTGCACGACGGCAACGCGAACAAGGGCGAGTCTTCGTTGCGCTTCACCGTGACGGCTCCCCAAGACGGGACCCACGAGCTGTTCTTCTTCTACTCCCCTCATGCAAACCGCGCGGCGGAAGTGCCTGTCGAGGTCACCCTGCCCGATGGCTCCACGGAAACCGCCACTGTCGACCAGCGGCCCGGTGAGGGGGATGGCAAACTCCACTTGGGCCGCTATGAACTGGACGCGGACGCCACGCTAACGGTCACCATATCCAACGCGGGAACCAGCGGCCATGTCGTCGCCGACGGCGTGCGGCTCAATCCCATCCACATCGAGACGCATGACGTGGTGATTGTGGGCGACACACCGGCAGGCATCATGGCGGCGATTGCGGCGGCCCGTTCCGGGCATGAGGTTGTGCTGCTATCGCGTCACGATCACATCGGCGGCCTGCCCGCCAACGGACTCGGCGCGACGGATATCGCCACGCGGGGCGTGGGCGGCGGCCTGTTCCGCGAGTTCGTGGACCGCGTATACGAGCACTATGTAACCACCTACGGCGAAGATTCGCCCCAAGCCGCGGCCGCAAGCGATGGATTCCGTTTCGAGCCTCGCGTGGCCGAACAGGTCTTCAACGAAATGGTGGCGGAACACCCGGAGATCACGGTGCTGCTCATGCGCCAGTTCGACGCCAATCCCAACTACGTTCGATCGGAAAACGGCCGCATCACCGAGATTCGCCTGCTCAATCGCGAAAGCGGACAAGATGAGTGGTACGCCGGGGACATCTTCCTTGACGCGACCTACGAGGGCGACTTGAGCGCCGCGGCGGGCGTCCCCTACCGCTTGGGCCGCGAAGGCCAGGACGAATTCGGCGAATCGCTGGCTGGTTTCGACGAGGAAGGCACGACCATGGGTTCGAGCATCCTCTTCACCGCGCGCGAACATGACAACCCCATTCCGTACCGGCCGCCCTCTTGGGCGCGCCGGATCACCGAGGAGGATCTGGCGCACCGCGGCGTGAGTAATTTCGAGTATGGCTACTGGTGGATCGAATTGGGCGGCGTGTACGACACAATCCGCGACAACGAGCGGTTGCGTTTTGAATTGCTCGCCATTGTGTTGGGAGTGTGGGACCACATCAAGAACAGCGGCGAGTATCCCGAATCCGAGAAGTGGGCGCTTCAGACGGTGGGCATGATCCCGGGTAAACGCGAATCGCGGCGGCTTGAAGGCGACGTTATCATGACGCAGAACGATCTGGAGGGCGGCTGGCGCGATTTCCACGACGGTATTGCCATTGGCGGCTGGCCCATGGATGACCATCCCGCGAAAGGTTTTGACGCCAAGGGCGAGAGCCCGTTGCGCGCTGTGCGGATTGACGAACCCTACAACATCGCCTTTGGCGCGTTGTACTCGCGTAACATTGACAACCTGTTCATGGTGGGCCGGAACATCAGTTGCAGCCATGTGGCGTTTACGTCGGCGCGCGTGATGGCCACCTGTGCAGTGGAAGGCCAGGCCGTGGGCGAGGCGGCGGCGATGTGCCTCAGCGAAGGGATTAAGCCGCGGGAGCTTCGCTCGGACCCGGACCGCGTGCGCGCGTTACAGCAGACGTTGCTCCGCGACGATCAGAGCATCCGCGAAGTCCGCAACACGGATTCCGCCGACGTGG
>PUOI01000015.1 GCA_003552765.1 Candidatus Hydrogenedentota bacterium
CTATCCCCCCATTCTCGAAAAGCTGGCGGGCGCAAGGGAGGCGGCGCCATGACCGAGACGCTTCAACCGCCCCGTTTCGCCGTGTTTCACAGCCCGGGCCATGACTTGCGGCCAGTGCTCGACGCCTTGCGTGAAGTGCGGCAGGATGCTGAAATCACACTGTGGATTCCCAAGGGACACAAGCTGCCAGAAGCGATCAGCGCGTTGGCCGATGCCGTGGCGGAAACGGAGCTGCCCCATTATTCCCCCCGTCACGTCCGCGCCTGCCTGCGGCTGATCCGGGGACTGCGCGCTCAACGATACAACGCCTTCACCGTTCTCTTCGACAGTCCCCAACTGCGGCTTCTCGCCGCACTGTCCGGCGCGTCCCAGTGCTGGCTCGCCACCGGCGATGGCCGCCTTGCCGCGTTGCCGGCTAACCCATTGCGGGTGTTGGCCGAGGAAACCCTCCGCGGCATCGCCGGCCACTTGACCTATCTGCGGGTCTGGATTTCCGTACACGTCTTTCCCGCCCGCCGGTAACTACTTGCCCCGCGCCAAAATGGTGGATGCCCCGCAACCCCGGCGTCCCGCCGGTGAAAAAGGCTACCTGAGAGAGGGCGGTATACATGCCGGCAAGATGCCGGCGCTACGAAATTCCCCCTTCGAAGGGGGATCAAGGGGGATGTCAACCTCCATCGTACAACTCGGCCATTTACATCCGCCGGCCCTTACGGGCCTTCCCCCTTCGAAGGGGGAAGTTTTCCGTGTTATCACAGTTTCAGGCTCGCACGGCTCCCAACCCGGTCCTTTTCGCGGTAATTGGCGTTCATTCGCGGTTCCTACTAATGGGGATGTAGAAGCGGCGTCCCCGCCGCTTCACACAGCAGGGACGCCGCTTCCCACGAATCGTTGTGCGCGATGGGGCCTACTCGATGCCCAACACCACGTTGATCACCGCTTGAATGTCAGCGGCGTTTACCTTTCCCGTGTCCGTGACATCGGGATTGTAGCTGGGATCGATGGGAATGCCCAGCACGTAGTTGATCACAGCCTGGATATCCGTGGCGTTCACCGTACCGCTGCCCGTGACATCGCCGTAGACTTCGACTTCGCTCTCAAGTAAACCGTAGACCGTGAAGTGCTCGGCGTCCACCACAGCCCAGTCCTCATCGACCTCCACGATTGAAGCGTCCGAGAGCTGGAGTTGGACGGGGTCCGGAAGCAAGGGCTGGAATTGCTCGTCGAGGTTGGTGATCATCTCGCCTACAGCAAGTTCCTCCCATCCCGTTGACGGCACGTTGTGCGGGAAGTGGAGTGTGATCGGCGCATCCTCCGTCTCGTCCAGTTCGAAGGCCTCGCCGTCGTCATCCAGCTCGACCAAGATATGCATGTCCACATAAGGCGAGCGCGGCGCATGCTCGTCAGGCGTGGGCAACGGCTGATCCTTCTCGAAGATGTGGTGGGCTTGCTCCGCCGAACGAAGCACCACGTATGCGCCCGTGGCGTTCTCTGGCAAGGCCTCCACCGGAACCTCGATCACGACGCCCTCCGGGGTTTCATACTCCAGCCGCCGCAACGCATCACCTTCCACGGGCATCGAACCGCCCGCCGTCGTCACCCCGGCCGGGGTGTCTTGGATCTCCCGCATCTCGCCGGGGAACTGGTCCGCGCCTTCCTTAAACGGGTTCATCGTGTATACAAACGGCTCTTCATAGACATGCTCGTCTTCCGTCTCGGGATCCGTGATGCGGAGGTCCACTTCGCCCTCGCCATCATCGTTCCACGCCTCATCCCACTGACTCGGCGTCTCCACGACAAGCAACCCTTCGCCGATGTCGCTCTCGTCAAGGATGAACGCGGGCTCCTCGCCGATGTACACCACGGTGTCTTCCGTGACGCCCAACGCCTCTATCGTGAGCACGTTACCGCCCAGCGACAGGCCGAGCAGCCGGTCCACACTAGCGATGCCGAAGTCCGCGTAGTTCGCCGTCACTTCGGCCGTCTCGCCGGCCTCAACCGTGACCTCTTGTTCATCCGGCGTCAGCCAATCGTCCACGTCGCTGAACGTGACAGTGTAGTTGCCCGGGGTTAAGCCCTCGGCTGTCTCGCCGTGATCATACTCCTCACCTTCAACGAACCAACGGGCATCCGTCCGGACTTCCTCCGGCTCAATCACCGTTTCAATGGAGCCCGTCGCCGTTTCAAACGAGGCGGTCACGCTAAGGTCTTCCATGACGTCCGTATCCTGACGCGAAGCCGTCTCAACACCGTCGCTCCATTCGACGAAGGCATAGCCCTCATCCGGGACTGCCACGACTTCGGAACCGTCGGAACCGTGCTCAACCGTCTGGCTCAACTCACCCTCGACGGTTCCGTTCGGCCCCGCGCCATATTCCAGAACGTACGTGACCCGTTCATACTGGCCCGCCGTCTCCGCCGTTTCGCCCTCTTCCACCGTCATTTCCCGGGGATCCGGCGTCACCCAATGGTCGACGTCCCTAAACGTCACCTCGTAGGCGTCCGGCGCCAAGTCTTCGACCACCGCGCCACTATCTTGCCACTCGCCGCCGTCAATGCGCCATTGCGCGCCAGCCTCAACCGCCTCGTCCGGCTCGATAACGGCCTGCA
>PUOI01000256.1 GCA_003552765.1 Candidatus Hydrogenedentota bacterium
GGGCGGACATGCGGGCTTGCATGCCGTCCCGGCTTCTTTAGGTAACGGATTACGTGACGCGCTCAAGAAGGCTGCAGTACTGGGCAGGATTGACGCTAATGCACGGCGCTTGGAAGTCCTTCCAATGACGCAACCCGTCTGGGGCGGCGATACCGCGCCGGATCCCGCCGTCGCTTCGCCCTCCATTCCACCGCCTGCAAGAGGACTCCGTGTTGCAAACGGCTGTGTACGCGCTGTTGCGCGAGACTGGCGTGAACGGTAGGATACACCGCATTGAACACGGACACGGGCTGGGGGCTGCCACCAAAAAACGAAAGAGCGCGCCGAATGAGTCAAGACCTTGAAACACTAGTCAGAAAGCACGCCCGGGCCATGGCCGCCGAGATGAAAACAGCCGCCGGGTGGGCCAAATCCGAGGAAGACATCCGCCATGAGATCAACAAACTCATCGATGCCTTCATCAAGGAAGCCAAGCTAGAGGTTAGGGGCCGCCACGAATACGGTGTGGCGGGTGGCCGGATTGACTCCAAGTACGGCGGCGTGGTCATCGAATACAAGCATCCCGGCGGAACGGGGCGGCTTGGCCTGAAGAAAGGCTCGCCGGGCATACGGACTGTTGCGGAGCAAATCCAGAAGCGGTTTCACGACTTGGAGACCGAGGAGGGCGTGGGGCGGGAGCGTATCCTTGGGGTGGGATGCGACGGGGAAACGCTCCTTTTTGTCCGCATGCGGGGCAAGACGCTCGACGTGGAAGATCCCCAGCCCGTTACCCGGCACACCGTCGAGCGGCTCCTGCGCGCTATCGTCTCCTTGGGCGCCCGCGGAGTATCCTTCACGCCTGATAACCTCAGCCTTCATTTCGGGGCGGAGAGCGACACCGCGCAGAAGGGCGTCCGCCGCATTCACCAACTCATTTGCGAGACGAACAGCAGCAAGGCTAAGACCTTCTTCCGGCAATGGGAGATACTGTTCGGCGAAGTCTGCGGGTATGACATCCATGGGCACAACGCCAAGCTCAACAAACTTGCGCAGCACTATCTCGTGGAAACCTCTGATCCGGCTCAACTCTTGTTTGCCGTGCACACCTATTACGCCATCTTTATCAAGCTGTTGGCGGCGGAAATCGTGGTCACCTCCTTTCCTTTTGGCTTGTCCATTTTGAAGTTGCTGATCAACGCCCCTACTTCGAAAAAGCTGAGGGACGAGATGCATAAGCTTGAACAGGGCGGCATCTGGTCTAACCTCAGCATTCGGAATTTCCTTGAAGGCGACTTATTCTCGTGGTATCTCGACGCGTGGAACGAAGACTGCGCCCAAGCCGTCCGCGACATGGTCCAGGCCTTGGACAAGTTTGATCCCGCCACCCTTAGCATCGAGCCCGCGGAATCGCGCGACCTCCTCAAGCAACTGTACCAACAGCTATTTCCGAAGTCCGTGCGCCACGACCTTGGCGAATATTACACGCCCGACTGGCTGGCGGACCTCACCCTTGATGAGCTTGGCTACGACGGCCACCCCGATAGCCGTCTGTTGGATCCCGCCTGCGGTTCCGGTACGTTCCTCGTCATGGCGGTGAACCGGGTTAAGGCATGGTTCGAGGAACACCGCCATGAATGCGGGTTTGGCGAGGACATACTCCTCAAGAAGATTCTGAGCAACATCATTGGATTCGATCTCAACCCGTTGGCCGTCATGGCCGCACGCACCAATTACCTCATGGCCATCCGTGACTTCGGGCGTTACGCCGACGACGTGGAGATTCCCATTTATCTGTGTGACGCGATCATGACGCCCTCTCAATATGGCGAACTGTTCGCGGGAACGGGAGAGGCCTCCGGCGATTCCGGTCCCATTCGCGAGCTTCGGACGAGTGTGGGATCGTTTCTCATTCCCGGGGAAGTGGCGGACGATCGGCATAGCATAGGACTCTACGCGGACACCCTCGAATTCTGCACGCGAAACCGCTATACGCCGGAGGAGTTTTTGGACCAGTGCCGAAAAGAAGCCCTTCCCGTGACAGCCGCAGAGCTTCATAAGAAGTTGTTTCAAAAACTGGCCGAACTCGACGCCGAGAATCAGAATGGCGTGTGGGCGCGTATCATCAAGAACGCCTTTGCCCCACTCTTCATCTCCGATGTGGATTTCGTCGCGGGCAATCCGCCTTGGGTCAATTGGGAGAGTTTGCCCAATGGCTACCGGGACGGCATGAAGCCGCTGTGGGATCGCTACGGCTTGTTTACCTTGTCCGGTTCGGCGGCCCGTCTTGGCGGGGGCAAGAAGGATTTGTCCATGCTCTTCGCTTACTCGGCAGTGGACAACTACCTGAGGTTTGGCGGCCGGCTTGGATTCGTCATTACCCAGAGCATATTCAAGACTCAAGGCGCAGGCGACGGATTTCGTCAATTACGGTACCGGACAGCCGTTGAAGAGAATTCGCATGGAGACATGGTCTATCTCAATCCTCTTCACATCCACGATCTCAGCGCCATGCAAGTCTTCGAGGGCGCGACCAACCGAACCGCCGTATTCGTCTGCGAGAAACGCACGGAACCCTTTTCCTATCCGCTTCCGTACACCGTATGGCGAGGCCGCTCTCGAATCCCACA
>PUOI01000625.1 GCA_003552765.1 Candidatus Hydrogenedentota bacterium
ACCTCGCCTACCGCGCGGCCTCCCTCTTGCTGGACTACACCGGCGCGAACCAAGGCGTCTACATCTATCTGCGCAAGCATGTCCCCATCGCCGCGGGCCTCGCGGGCGGTTCCGGCAACGCCGCCGCGGCCCTGGTGGCGCTCAATTACCTGTGGGATTTGGAGTTGAGCCGCGCCGAACTTCAAACGCTGGCCTTGGAGCTGGGCAGCGACGTGCCCTACTACCTCAGAGGGGGCACATGGGCGGCAACGCGGCGGGGCGAGGAACTCCACCCTGTGCCCCGGCTTCCGCTCACGTGGTTCGTCCTTGTCCATCCGCCGCTGGCCATTAGCACCAGCCGCGTCTACAACAGCCCGCACTTAACACGCAATACCGAGCCCATCTTCGCCGGCAAGACCCGCTCGTTTCGCGCCGCCATCCGCGCGTTGGCCGAAGGCGATTTGCCGGGCGCCGTCTTCAACCGCATGGAAGGCCCCGTCTACGCCGACTACCCTCACCTCGCCGAAGTCCGCGATCGCCTTCTGAACGCTGGATGCCTGGCGGCGGCCATGAGCGGCAGCGGCCCGACCCTCTACGGCGTCTGCGCTTCCCGGGATCACGCAAGCCATGTGGCGGAGACCTTCCCGGACTACGCGGTATCCGTCGTGTACAGCGTCGACCAGGGCATTGAACCCGAATAGCCTCCGGAATGCTACAGATTATGGGCTTCCCGCCGATACACTACCCAGAGACCGGCGGACTCCCGAAGGAGTGGCGTGTATCTGGCGGCAATTCACGGCGTACGCTGAAGCGCCGGCCAGGCGGTTTTGACAACGGCGGAACACAACAAGGAAGAGGTAATGCGCATTATCCGTGTGGCTGACCTGCAACCGGGATATGTTGTGGGCCGGGCCCTGTTGGACGACAAGGGCCAGATACTGCTTCAGCGGGGAGTCACCCTCTCCGAAAACTATATCCAGGCGCTCAAGGCCAAGGGCTACACCCGCCTGTTCGTTCAAGACACCGAGGTCGATGACGATACGCCGCCGGAAGAAGACATCAGCCCGGCGACACGGGCCTTGGCGACGCAAACCGTCAAGAAAAGCTTCGAGGAGATCGAGAAGCAGTTCAGCGCCGTGAAGAAGCAGTCCCACGACGATATTCTGCGGGCCTGCAACTCCGACAATGCGCGGGTCCTTATGAGCGACCGCGGTCCGCTTGCGCGTATTGATGAGGTAATCACGAGCATTCTAGGCGAGGTATTGAGCCGGAGCACGCTCGCGGGGCTAACCTCCATCAAGTCGGCCGACTCGCAACTCTACGATCATAGTGTCGATGTGTGCGTTGTCGCGATCATGATCGGCCGCACCGTGAATCTGAGCAACGACCGGTTGCGGCAACTCGCGGCGGGCTGTTTGCTTCACGACATCGGGATGGTCTTCGTGGAGTCGAACCTGGACCGGCTCAACATGATTCGCCATCACACCCGGCTGGGGTACGAACTGCTCAAGAACGGCGGCGACCCCGACCTATTGGCGCCCCATGTCGCCTACGAACATCACGAACGCCAGGACGGCGGCGGCCTGCCGCGTGGTTTGAGAAGCGGCAACAGGCTTCAACGCGACCGAAGCCTGCCTCCGCCCATCCCCACCCTCATTGGCGAAATCGCGGCCGTGGCGGATGCCTACGACAACCTCCTGTCGGGAGGGCCAAACAACGACGGCCTCACCCCCGACGCCGCGTTGATGTCCATCCGGAAAGCGGCGGGCCCCCATCTCAACAAGGAAGTAGTGGAGGCGTTTCTCCGGGTCACGCCCGTGTATCCCGTCGGCACGGAGATCATTGTGCGCAGCGAACAGCTTCACAATTACACCGGTGTGGTCCGGGAGGTCAATCCCGATCAATTGGACCGTCCGGTTATCAGCCTCTTGCGCAACAACCACGGCAAACCCATCGCCCCGATCGAGGTGAACCTTGTCGAACAAACCAGCATGACCATCCGTTGCCGCGGGCTGTGAAGGGCGTTCGCCCCGGTAGCCGCGCGCTGTCCGCTGAGTAACGTCCTGGACTACCGGTTGCCCTCCAGGATCTTCCGGTACACCGCTTCGTAGCCCGACACCATGCTGGCGATGGAGAATTTCTCTTCGACGCGCCGCCGGCAGGCCCTTGGGTCGATTTCCGGCAGCCGCTTCAACGATTCCACGGCTTCGTCCACGTCTTGCACCACAAAGCCGGTCTCGCCGTGGGCGATGACTTCGCGGCACGATCCCAAGTCCATCGCGAT
Organism: Candidatus Hydrogenedentota bacterium; assembly: GCA_003552765.1. Lineage (GTDB taxonomy): Bacteria > Hydrogenedentota > Hydrogenedentia > Hydrogenedentales > SLHB01 > SKRY01. The sequence goes on from PUOI01000625.1 coordinate 2,264, forward strand.
GACCGGTACGCCCGCGCAGTTGGACTCGGCCATCACAAGCCCAAACCGCTCGGGGATGGTGTTGAGATGGAGCACCGCCGCCGCCTGGCTGAACAGCTCGTTCTTGCCGGGGACATCGACCGCCCCCACAAAGGAAATCTGGTCGCCGTCGACGTGCGGCTCTATTTGCTCGTCGAAATACGCCTGGTCTTGAATGATCCCCGCGATGATAAGCCGCCGTCCACTCTTCTTTGCCACCTCGATGGCGAGATGAAACCCCTTTTCCGGATGGATCCGGCCGTACGCCACCAGGGCGCCGCCGCGTTCCTCTTGCAATGGATACAGATTCGTGTCGATTCCGT
>PUOI01000319.1 GCA_003552765.1 Candidatus Hydrogenedentota bacterium
ACTTTGGCCTCCGTGATTTCCCCGATCTGATTTCGGAAGCGGTGCGGACTCGCCGCCACGGCCGCGGCGAATTCGTCGAGGCGCGCCCCATCCACGCCGGCATCCTTGGCGGCGGGCGAAATGTCCACGGCCTTCAGCATCGCATGGATCGCTTCCGCTACCCGGTCTGCCGCGCTTTCGGGCGTGGGATCCGCGGGATAGCCCAATGCCCCGGCGATCGCCGCCACTTTATCCGGCGCGTATTGGGCGTTGTGGCGGAACAGCGGCGTCAACAGCAGGGCGTTGGCCAAACCGTGCCTGACGCGGAAATGCACCGTGAAGGGGTAGCCCATGCCATGCACCAGCGTGGTGCGGCTTTGGGCGATGACACACCCCGACAACATGGCGGCGAAATGCATCTGGGCGCGCGCCTCAAGATTCTCGCCGTTGCTCGCGGCCTCGGGCAGCCAGCGCCGAATGAGCCGGCATCCCTCAAGCGCCAGTATATCGCTCTTGGGCGTGCTATTCTTGCTCACCACGCCTTCCATGCATTGACTTAGCGCGTCCAGCCCCGTGTTTACGGTGACCTGACGCGGCATGCCGCGCGTAAGCTCGGGATCAAGCACGGCCACCTTTGGGAACAGGTTCTCCCCTCCAATCGTGGCCTTCTCTTGGCGTTCCGCTTCGACCAGCACAGCATACGGCGTAACCTCGCTTCCCGAACCCGATGTCGTCGGAACGGCAATGAGGGGCAGGGCGCCCTTCGTGAAGGTGTCTCGTCCGATATACTCCGCGCAACGCCCCTCATTACAGGCCAACCCCGCGACAGCCTTGGCCGCGTCCATGGGACTGCCGCCGCCAATGGCCACGACAACGTCGCATTCACTGGCCCGGCACTTGGCCGCCGCCTCGTCACACAGGCCGGTTTCGGGATCCTCGTCTACCCCTTCAAAAAGCACCGCGTGGGGGAAGGCGGTCAACACTGGATCAAGGGCGCCGTTCTTCCGGGCGGAGCCCCGGCCCGTGACCACGAAAGGCCGTTGGCCGAACCGGCGTATATGATTTCCGATGTCTTGGATGGCGCCAGCGTCAAACTGGATTTCCGTTGGCATGCGGTACACAAACTGCATGAAAGTCTCCCCTTCCGCGTGGTGTTCTGACTGTGTTGCCCCTGCTTACTCGCCGCGAATCCGCTGCTCAAGCTCGGAAACGGCCGAGGAGGCCCGGCGCTCGACCAACTGGATATTCTTGCGGGCCTTGCTCGCCGCCTCGGAATCGGGATCAATCCGATCGGCCGTCTTCCAGGATTGGAGCGCCTCGTCGTGGCGGCCTTGGTGATACAGGGAGTGCCCTAGGAACGTATGGGCCCATGGATTCTTGTCGTACGCCTCGATAGCTGTACGGAACAAACCTTCGGCTTCGTGGTATTTCTTCTCGTTGAAGCGGCGCCGCCCCTTTTTCACCAGTTTATGGGCCCGCTTCGCCGCCTCGTGCTCGCCTTCTTGCTCGTGCAGCGCCCGGTTCAGCTTCCGGGCGTCGTTGCGCATGCTCTGAAAAGCTTCCATCGGCCGCTCCTTGCGCGTGAGCACATAACGCAGATGATACTTCACGTTGTGAAAGAAGGTACGGAACCTCTCTTTTGGAGTCTTACTCATATTGCCTTCCCCTCCATCGCCCTTGCCGCCCTTGCGGCATATCCGCCGCACACATATATAACAACGCGCCAATGGTCCAATACGCAACGGATCCGGACCCCATACAGGCATCAACCGTTATTTTCATGATACCATGATGGCCGTTATCTTATCGAAGGAAGTCCCGGAAACCAAGGGGCTCACCAGACCGGAAGGAGATATTACCATGCGTCTAACAACGATTCTTTTGGGTGGATTCGCCGCAGTCTTTCTGTTCTCTCCCGCCGCGGCCGATGACGCCCTGGTGGAGCGTATCGCCGAAGCCGCCCACACCCTTGAGACCGAGAACGATCTGGATCCGCTTCTCGACCGTATAGGAGACGAGCGCTATGTCTTGCTGGGCGAAGCCTCGCACGGGACCGCCGAGTTCTATGAGTGGCGGGCGGCCATCAGTCGGCGGCTTATTGAGGAAAAGGGGTTCAACTTCATTGCGGTCGAGGGAGACTGGGCGCTGAGTTACCGCTTGAACCGGTACGTCAAGGACTTGCCCGGCGCCGCGGACAGCGCGCGGGCGGTCCTCGAAGAGTTTGACCGCTGGCCGCGCTGGATGTGGGCCAATGAACAGATTGTTGAACTCGCGGAATGGATGCGCTCGTATAACGAAGACCGGGACCTCGAGGACCGCGTGGGCTTCTACGGCATTGACGTTTACAACACGGAACGCTCCCTCGAGAAGGTGCGGGACTATGCGGCGGACCAAGGCGGCGCACTGGCGGAGGCCGCCGAGGCGCTGTACGACTGCTTCGGGCCATACGCGGACTCGCCCCAGGGCTACGCAATGGCGGTGGCGCAGCGCGGGGTATCCTGCGCGGACGAAGCGGAGGCGGTGGTCGACGTCCTTCGCGATCAACGGGAGGCCCTGGAAGAAGAAGATCGCCAAGCCTATTTCTCGGCGAAACAGAACGCGTATGTGGTGAAGAA
>PUOI01000585.1 GCA_003552765.1 Candidatus Hydrogenedentota bacterium
CCCCACGGGAAATCTTCCTCTTCTTCTCTACCAAGGGGCTCCAATACCATATGGACGCCTTCCCTATCTTCTAACTCCTCCAGCACTTCCGATACATCTGCATCGCCGGTGGGAAGACCAGGTATGAGGTCTTGAAGGGAAGGGACCCCCATGCCTCCAGCGGGCGCGCGAGGCTGGCCCTCCGTTGGGGCATCGGGCGCAGGGGCATCCGGCGCGAGCTGCTGAACCGGAGGAGGCGCGCCGTCCCCCTCATCAGGTTCTTCTGCTTCTTCTGGCGCGGCCTCCGCGGGAACATCAGGAACGAGATCTTCAAGAGAGAACTCTTCCGCGGTTCCTTCCCATTCCTGCTGCACGAGACCTTCCATGTCCGGCGGCGAAACGTCCTCGGCGGAAGGCTGTTCTTCTGGAAGCTCTTCCGCCTCTGTCTCCCCGGAATCGGATTCTGCCGCGGCAAGTAACATACTGTGCTGGCTAAACCCCATTCCCATCCCGAGTACGGCAATTGCGCTTATCCCTATGGCTACGACGCGATACATGGCCATATACTCCTTAATTGCGCCTCGGTTCATCATCGCTCTGCCCCGTTCATTCGCTGGCGAACTCGAACGCTGGACTGGCGTCGGTTGCTTCGCCGACATCAAAATAATAAGTCTCCAATGGGAGAGGAGTATCCAAATTACCGCGATACTCGCCCCTTGAATCGCAAAGATATCGGCGGGTCATTCTATGGCGGCCACGCGGCGTGAACTCGCTGTCGCTTTCCGCAACGAGCCGGGGATCCAAATCAAGGAGCATTCTTCCCAACTCACTTGCACGCGGAGGCGTAGTGTTCCACTCATAATAATAAGTAACTACCATCTCCACTGGGGTGCGATAGCTATCGGACCTTAGAATATCGTCGATGGTATAGCCGATGAAATTGCGGTAATCCTTTGCATACACGCCTTCACCGTCCCTAAACGGCTGACCTGAGATATCATGAAAGCGGACTTCATCCCGATGCTCATCTTCGTATGCCTTGAAGTACTCGTGTTGGCGATGGGCGAGATCGTGCGCCCGTTCCTCCAGTTGAGCGACCAGCCGAGGGTGGGGAAGTCCTTCAAGATAGCCCTCTACTCCCCGATCGCATCCCGCAATGGCGCTAATCGTAATTAGTCCAAGAAGGACGTAACCAGCAACGCCCGCCCTGCTACTTCGCTGCATTTCCAACCAAGATTTCATAATCACCTTACCTCTAACATCGTCTCATGTCCATAAACTCTTACTCGCCTGTTTGCCGCAAGTCGCCGTCCGGCCCTTCGTATTGCTGTCCCGGCGGCATGGCTTCCACGCGAGCCTCAAAAAAAGCGAGCCGTATGGCGTCGTAACCTCTTGAATCCAGATCATTGGCTTTCTGGATGGCTTCATAAAGCGTCCAGCGGCTATCGTTCTCCCGGTATACAAGCGCCGCATGCTGCCTGCGCTGTTCCCGCGTGGTCGCGTTGCGGTAGTCCCTGCCTCGCCGCAACCGCAATACGCCTGAACGCTGTTCATAGGTCCATGGAGTATCGCGAAGTTCATTGACCCGCTCGCCGCGTAGCGCCCGCGTCCGAACCGTTTGGCGTATGAGTTCGGTATCTAGAACCAAGTCTTCGCGGTCCTGGGGGACATAATCCCCATCCGCCGCAAGAACTGCTTGCTCGATTTCCAAGGCGGCTTGGCGCAGCGCCTGCTCCGGGACCGCATCGAAATCCGGCCTAAGCTCACTGCGCACGCCCGGAACCGTCACGCATCCCGTCACGGCTGCAACGCCCACTACCCAAAAAATGTGTCGAACCATCATATGGAACTCCTTCACGAGGTTCCCACCACGACACGGTTCTTTCCAAGCCGTTTGGCTTCGTACAGCGCGGTGTCGCTCACCCGTATCATGGCTTCACTACTCGTCATTCTATCATGCTCCAGAACAGCCACCCCAATGCTTACCGTTACCCGCTTTCCTTCGGGCATTCCCTCGAACGCCTTGCCGTTAACGTGCCGCAGAAGCCGCTCTGCTTCAACCTTGGCCCCTTCCACTCCCGTCTGAGGCAGAAGCACGATAAACTCCTCACCGCCATACCGGGCGATGATGTCGCTCTTTCGCACCGTGGCTGTGATGCGGCGGGCCAATTCCCTTAGGATGTAGTCTCCCTGGAGATGGCCCCATGTATCGTTGATCTGCTTAAAATTGTCTATATCCAGGAGCAAGCATGAAAGGGGCAGATGATAACGTTGAGCACGCTCGAACTCTTCATCCAATCGTTCGCGGATATGCCGGTGATTGTAGAGGCCGGTAAGGCCATCGGTCACCGCCAAATACTCCAGGCGTTCATTGGCGCGTTGAATCGATTCAAAGAGATGGGCCCGCTCCAGGGCGTTGGCGGCGGCTTCGGCGACGATCTCGCAGAAGTTAATCTCCCTGTCCGAGAAAACGCCTTTCCGGCGGGCGGCGCGCAAAAATAGGGAGCCCACGTTCTCATCGTGGAGGACAATCGGAATAACCAATACGGAAGCTATCTCCGCGGAGGCCAATTCCGCCGAGAAACCCTCCACCAGGGGATCGTTCTGAACG
>PUOI01000194.1 GCA_003552765.1 Candidatus Hydrogenedentota bacterium
ACGAGGCCGATCATGAGCCGCCGGTCCCTTGTGGCCGCGGCTTCATCGCGGAGTTGGCGGCCTTTCTGGTCCCTCACTTTGGCGGCGACTGGGCGTATGGCGAGGATGCCCACGGCGTTGATTGGCACACGATGCGTAAGCAGCTTCTGAGCCAACAAAAAGACGTTCTTGATGCGCCTTATTTCATCGGCGGGCATAGTAGCGCCGAGATTATCTCGGTCAAAGGAAACCACGCATATCTCGAGAGTGGGATCGACGCCGCACACAGACGTGTCGAGCGGTCCGAAAGCGGCGCCGACGACGACTTCGGTCCTTTGTCACACTGGGTGGCCCCGCATTACCGCCTCATGACGGCGGCTTTAGAACCCGGCGAAGCCTCTACCGATGTGAAGATGCTCCGCGAACTGGGCCTTATGCATCTGCTTTGCGGGCCGGCTGAATCCGTCTTATGGGACTCCACGGATTGGTCGGTGGAGCGTTGGCACAGCAAACAAGTGGCCATTAACGCATACTTCTGTACTGTTGGGGCATATCATGGCGTCGTGGAGGAGGAGGAACTTCCCAACACCGTATATGAGGCCGTTATCGCCGACAACAAGCTTCACGCCGCTGTAAAAGCTGTATTCACAGACGACAGCGGTCTTCCCGAGAGGCTGTGCGGCAAGGACGGAACGCCGCTTTTCGGATCGTCCCCTACCGTTATGCAACGAAGCGCGGCCCTTTGTAACGAGAAAACCATGCTTCTACTGCCGGGCGAAGGGATTGCATTTCCCTTGAGCATCCCTAGCTCAGTTACCTGCACAGCGGTTGTCCGGTATAGCAATGACACCGTCTCTGCCTCTCCGGAAGAAATTGAGGTGGCGTTCGTGAACACTACCGATGATTCCAAGGTGGTCGTGGAAACCTTTGAAGCGACCGGAACAGGCAATGGCTCCGGGGCTGGGTGGAACATCTTTACAGAAACGGATGCGCTTGGTCCAGTTACGCTCGCCCCCGGCGAATATAAATTACAGATCGTCTGTGTGGAAGACACCGGAGACGGTTATGGCGTGGAGATCGACCGGATTCAGCTTGACTTCGAGGCCCCATAGTACGCTTGACTGAGCCCACGCGCCTGCGTAGGTGGGCTCATATATTAACCCTAGCGTGTGAAAGGAGGGCTCTAGGATAGGCTGCCCCGCAGTTTTCTAAGAGACGACTCTTACGTACTTGTTGCACGCCGACCGGTGAGCTCTGAAGGGTATTCTTGGCCACCGGTCGGAGCGTTGTTTGATGAAAACCTACGTTGTGTCTGCCCCGACGTACAATGGCTTCATATCCTCCAATGTCCTCGGCCTGTGGCTCATGTGGTATCCTTCCGCGCCAACAGTTGTCCTGCCATTTGCGATTGTGCCGATACACTGTAGCAGAGGCCTTCCCAGATGAGCTTCAATCCCCTTCACCAAGTCCTATTGCTTATAGGGGAACGACTTAAGCTTAGCCCAATCAGCCCAACTTTTTTGGGTGAACTCCTTCAAGGACTGACAGATCGTGTTCTGAAAACGAAAGGGCTGGGCTAGCAGCTAGTGGGGCCGAAATTGCCGCCAAAGTCCCCTGGCCGGGTATCGCTTGGGGGGTATTGAATCCCAAAAACGTGCAGCCGTAGACGTTCACGATGGAAAAGTCGTGAGTGCCTTTTTCGATCCCTCCGTTTCGGCCTATCGGATTCGCAGAGGAAGGTGGAGAGCGGTTCTCGGTGACGATTTCTCCCGCGCCGGCCGGTTTGTGTATCATGACCCGAGGTGACGTTGCCGAGGCTTGCGTACTCTCGTTCACCGGCGGGCTTTCCGTACTGGACTTCGCCGATATTGTTCACAAGAAATCTTTCCAGCTCGATACGCCTTCCACGCACAGTACACGTCATGGGCATCTATTGGGAGTGCAGCTACAGCACCAACGGGGCCTGTTCATGTCCATCCAGCCTCTCCCCCCAACCCACCACCAAAGAAGAGTGTCCCAATCTCGATGTTATGGCCCCACAACCTCCTCCAAATCGAAGAACTCTGCCCCGATCAGAGCGCGAAAACGTTCAGGGTGGCAAGCGAGAATAACAATCTGTAGCCGTTGAGCTGCTTCTTCTAGAATGTTTAGAAGACGGGCGAATCGGCCAGTATCTGTCGCTGTGAGCACGTCGTCGAGCACGACTAACTGGCGTTCTTCTCGCGCCAAGACATCGGCCAAGGCCAGCCGAGTCGCAAAGTAGAGCTGTTCTTTTTCGCCACCGGAAAGGTTCTCGATGTTCACGGTTTCTTCGATAGTGTCTGGTCGTACTCGCACAGGGGTAAATGCTTCATTTATTTGGATACGGCCTAGCCGGCGTCCAGCAATTCGTTTTAATAAATCCGTGGCGGCTTGTTCGACGGGTTGGGCCACCTCGGAAACGGCCTCAGCACGACAAACCCTAATGGTCTCATGCAAGCGTTTGATGGCGTCAGCCCGGAGCTGTTTCCGCTGCACAGCCTCTTCCAGACTGGCTACTTCCTCTTCGGCAGCAGCATATGAGGTATAGGGCGCTTGTGTAGCCAAGGATTCGAGCCGCCCCTCG
>PUOI01000316.1 GCA_003552765.1 Candidatus Hydrogenedentota bacterium
ACCCCGATCGGGAGTACCCCGGGCTTCATACGCCCTACTTCGATTTCAACGACGAGGCCCTACCCACCGGCGCCGCCCTTCTCGCCGGTCTCGCCCTGGAATACAGCGCGCACGCCCCTTCCGCCGAAAGCGGATCATAGACGCCGAAAGACCCCAAATAGCAACCGGCCGCCCTTTGGGGACGGCCGTGAACTCTTGGTTAGTGGCGCGCTCTCGGGAACTACGCGATGGAGGCGGGCAACTTGAAGTGCACGTTCTCCGCCATGATTTCGCTTTCGGTGATTTCCTCCGCGCCGCGTTCCCTCAGATAGTCAATAACGCCTTCCACAAGCGACTCGGGCGCCGAGGCCCCGGCGGTGACCAGCACATCCTGAACCCCTTCGAGCCACTCTTCTTGTATGGCCTCGGCTGAACTGATCAGGTAAGCGGGCTTGCCTTGCACCCGGCAAATCTCGGCCAGGCGATTGGAGTTGGCGCTTTCCTTGTCCCCGACCACAAGCACCAAATCCACGTAGGGGGATAGCGCGTTCACCGCCGCCTGGCGATTCTGGGTGGCGTAACAGATGTCGGCGGACTTGGGTCCTTGGATGTGCGGGAAGCGCCGCCGGAGCGCTTCAATTACGCGGCGGCAGTCCTCCACGCTCAAGGTGGTCTGGGTGATATAGGCCAGCTTTGTCTCGTCCGGGACTTCGAGTTGCTCCACTTCCTCTTCCGAAAACACCACCCGGATGTTGTCCGGCGCCCAGCCTTTCGTGCCCGTGGTTTCGTCGTGGCCTTCTTCTCCCACAAGAATGATGGTGAAATCCTTGTCGGCGAACAGGCGGGCTTCGCGGTGAACCTTTTCCACAAGGGGACATGTGGCGTCGATCACATCGAGGCTCAGGCGTTTAGCATCCTCCCACCGGTCCGGCCCCACGCCGTGGGCGCTGAAGAGCAAATGGGAACCCTCGGGGACTTGGTCCATGTCCTTGACAAAGACGGCCCCTTTCGCCCGTAAGTCGTTGACTACATTCGCATTATGTACAATATCGTTGAGCACGTATACAGGGGAGCCATAGCGCTCCAGGGCGTGTTCGACGCACCGAATCGCCCGTTCAACGCCGGCGCAAAAACCCCGTGGTTTTGCAAGAACAACGCGCATAATCGCCTCCTCAGGCTTCTATAGGTTCAATAAGAAGTACGACAACATGTATTGGAAACGGCGTAACCCCCCGGGAAATTCCCAAAAACCTACTCGGCCATGGGGGAGCGCAATGTGGGGGTGTAAGGCGCTGAAAGCGCCGTAGCGAGTAGCCTAGGGCAAGCGAAGCGCAGCCCTAGGTCACAAGCTTACCGAAATCGGTCCTGAAGGGACCGGAGCGAGCGCTGTCCTTCTGTTCCGTCCCTTCAGGACGGATATGCGGGGACCGCCTTACCCTGGGACTGCGCTTTGCTTGTCCCAGGCTACTCGCTATCGCGCCTCCGGCGCGGAATTGGCCATTATTTGTCAAGGACTTTCATTTGAAGCGTTGGACAAAGTCCGTAGATTCTGGCGCCGGTCCAACGTTCATGCATGACAACAACTCACGCTCAATCTTCCCGCGAAACCACAATTTAACCTGAAATGCTGCCACAAATAAATCCATCCCGGCAGGGATGACAGATGATAGCCAGGGGTTGGCGTGCGTCAGCACGCAATACCCCTGGAATTAAGGACGACCCCAAACCGACCCCGGCAGGGGTCGCGGAAGCCTCAGGTCTGGGACCCCTGCCGGGGTCCGTCTTTATGGGGGGCCCTCCATCCAGGGGTGTCGCCCTACTCGCTTGCGCTCGCGGGCTCAACCCCTGGCTACCATCTATGACCCCGCTGGGGTCTTTTGGATGTATCCCCGCAACTCGGACTAAAGATTCATTTTCCCGCGAACTCCTAGAGTGTACCACAGGTAACCCCTTCCGGCCATGGGCTGCATGTGAGCGGCGGCGCATATGGCCGCCGCTCACTGCAAGGGAAAGAGGTTAGGCGGTAACGCGGATTGGACGTGAGCCCCGGTAGACGTTGCCAAACCCATCGGTGGCTTCCACTTCGAGCAAATGGGTCCCTTCGGCCAAGTCCGCGGGCAAGGCAATACGCCAGAGATGGTAGCAGTTGTACGGTCCGGTGGGGGTAAGATACGGCGATTCCACGCCCTGGTCCCGCTCATGAAGCCAGACATACCGGGGATCGGGTTCGACGGTATACTCCATCTCACGCCACTCCCCGCCGCTTCCCACGCGGAAACGAGCTTCCGAACGCTCGCAGCCGTTGTATACGTTGACGTACACATCGGTATCTTCTAGCTCGTCATGGGCGATCACGTTGGGCGCTTCGATGTGCATCTGGTCATTGGCGTCCGAACCAATCACCTTGTATCCATCCATCGTGTAGTGCTGGTCCGAGAATCTGAACACCCCATAGCCCCTCGGCGTGCCATCCGGCATCATCGCCACGGGCACGCCCTCTTCGTTCGGCGCTCCCCGGAACCAGCTTCCGCACAAGGTGCCCATGATGATGTGGTGCAACGGCTCTTCGCCCCGCCAGCCGTCTTCCTCGCCGAGGTAGAAATG
>PUOI01000057.1 GCA_003552765.1 Candidatus Hydrogenedentota bacterium
GACGCCGGCGGTACGTGCTGCTCAGCTATCGTCGCCTTGGCTTGTGGTGGAGGTCTCCGCGGCCTCGTCTTCGGACTCTTCTGGCAAGGGTTCCTCGTGAGCGCAACTGGACAAGGGACAGCGCCGGACGTGGGGCTTCTTTTTCGGGCGGACGGCGAAGGTCCAGGGATGGCCGCAGGCGGAGCAGGGGGTGGTCTCATCCACTTCGCCGCTGCCACGAAAGTCGCAATCCGGGTAGTTCGTGCATCCGATGAACCCGCGGCCGCGGGGGACGAGATTGCCGTCGCACCCTTCGCGGGGGCATTTCACGTCGAGTTCCTTGGGTTCCGTGTGTTTGCACTTAGGGTATTTCTCGCACCCGTAGAAATACTCTCCACGGCGGCTGGTCCGCAGTAGGAGATAGTTCCCGCATTTCGGGCATTTCTTGTCCGTCTTCTGCGGTTCGGGCCTTGGTTCGGAGGCGACCTTGTTGCCGTCCTTGTCCACGTTGTGCGTGTTCGAGCATTTGGGATATTCGGAACACGCCATGAATTTCCCGAAGCGTCCATAGCGAATCACCATGGACGCGCCGCACTTCTCGCACACTTCGTCCGTGGGTTCGGTATTTTGCTTCTTGACCTGCTTGGTGGTCTTGCATTCCGGGTAGTCCGTGCAGGCGATGAAGGGGCCAAAGCGCCCTTCCCGTATTTCCATCGCCTTGCCGCACGTAGGACACGTTGACTCCTCTTCGCCTAGCTCGCCGACCATGCGGCGTTGGGCCTCTTCCAAATCTTTTTGGAAGTTTTGGTAGAATTCGCTGAGCAGCTCGTGCCACTCTCGCGACCCTTCCTCGACATGGTCCAGGTCTTCTTCAAGCCGGGCGGTGAAATCGAGGTCCAGGATGTCGGAGAAGTTTTCCATGAGCAGGGCGTTTACTTGTTCGCCCAGCTCGGTGGGCTTCAAGCGGCCTTTTTCCCGCTCCACATAACCGCGCTCGGTGATGGTGTTAATCGTGGGGGCGTACGTGCTTGGCCGGCCAATGCCTTTCTCTTCCAAGGCGCGGATCAGGCTCGCCTCGCTGTAGCGCGGGGGCGGCTTGGTGAAGTGCTGCTCGGGCCGGAGTTCTTGGAGTTCCAGGGGCTGGTCTTCGGCGATGCTGGCGGGCAACGCCTTTTGGCCGTTCTTTTCGCCGTTGTCCTCTTCCTTGGTCTCTTGGTACAGCTTGGTGAAGCCTGGGAACTTCATGATCGAGCCCGTGGCGCGGAATGTGAACGACTGCGCGGGGGCGTCCGCCCTGCGGCTTTCCTCGGGCTTCGCGTCAATATCCACCGTGGTTTGGTCAAACAAGGCCGGGGTCATCTGAGAAGCGACAAAGCGCTGCCAGATCAGCGTGTAGAGGGCGTGCTGGTCCTGATCCAGATACGGCTTCATGGCCTCTGGCGTGCGCATGGGAGAGGTGGGGCGGATGGCCTCGTGGGCGTCTTGTGCGCCCTTCTTGCTGGTGAAGAAATTCGGTTTTTGGGGTAGATACGACGCATCGAACGTTTGATCGATATAAGACCGGGCTTCTTGCACTGCCTCCTGAGACACCCGCGTGGAGTCCGTACGCATGTAGGTGATCAGGCCTACGGCGCCTTCCGCGCCCACGGAGATGCCCTCGTACAAGCGCTGGGCCACGGACATGGTCTTGCGCGGCGAGAAGCGGAGTTTACGGCTGGCTTCTTGTTGCAACGTGCTTGTGATGAAGGGCGGCTTGGCCCGGCGCTTGACCTCTTTCTTCTCGACCTTGGCGATACGGTAGGATGCTCCCTCCAACGCGTTAACCACGGCCTGCGTGGTGTCCTCGTCGGGGAGATGGGGCTTCTCGCCGTCCAGTTGGTGCAGCCGCGCCGTGAACGCCTCCTTGGCTTCGGTGAGCAGATCCGCGTCCAGGGTCCAGTATTCTTCCGGGACGAAATTCCGGATTTCCTCTTCGCGGTCGCATACGATGCGCACGGCCACGGACTGGACCCGGCCGGCGCTCAGGCCCTTGCGCACGCGCCACTGGAGCAACGGACTCAGCTTGTATCCCACCAGGCGATCCAACACCCGGCGCGCCTGCTGGGCGTTCACGAGGTTGTCGTCGATTTGGCGCGGATTCTGGGCCGCTTCCTTCACGCCGCGCTTGGTGATCTCGTTGAATACGATACGGTCCACCGGTTTCTTGGTGGATTTCAACAACTCCGCGACGTGCCAGCCAATGGCCTCCCCCTCGCGGTCGGGGTCGCTCGCAATCAGGACGCGGTCCGCCTTGGCCGCCGCCTCTTTCAAGGCTTTTACGGCCTTGCTTGAATCCCGAAGCTGGACGTATTTCGGCGTGAAGTTGTTCTCCACGTCGACCCCCAGCGAACTCTTCGGCAGATCGCGCACGTGCCCATAACTCGCCTTCACACTGTAGTTTGAGCCCAGAAATTTGTTAATCGTGCGCGCTTTTGCGGGCGATTCCACGACAACCAGGTATTTTGCCATTCGGTTAGATAACTCCTCTATTCGCGCGCCCGGTCAAGCCGGGGAAGTGCGCTTCCCGAAACGGGTGGTCTAGATTCGGACGGCCCCGGATTATCCTGATACGTTGCCACGCTAGCGGGTGTCCGTGCGAATGTTACCATGTATGCCCCATCAAGAGGGAAAAGGGGTGGAAGTGGGTCTCGGAAGACTGCGGAGGTGTTTAATCGAAAAAGGAGACGAAAAACGCCGCCCCTTTACCCCGGGATCGGCGTGTTAAACACGAACAAATAGCGGAGCGCTATCTTAGTGATAGGTTTGCGGTTCCTTGTCAAGCACGTCATAGATGGTCCGCTGCGTTTCAACGTCGCGCGCGCCGCACACCACCCAATTGACGAGATAATCTAGTTCCTCTAGCCCGACTTCTCCTTCGAACTGATACATCCGCTCCAAGATGGCCTCGATTTCGTAGGCGTCGATGAGCGCATAAAGCTCCAGCCGCTTCAACGCCTCCCGGGCATCTTTGCTCATCTTCAACTCTTCGGCCAACGTGTAGATCCGCGCCGCCGGGAGCATATGGTCCACGCCCTTGTTGGCCTCCGTCGCCTTCGACACCGCAAGCCGCATGGCGGCGTCGATGTCGTTCTGGGCGTACCCCTGGCCGCGCAGCCATTTGCGCAACCCCCCAGGGGAAGGGGGATGGTGCGGATTCTCCTGCACTTTGCGGAGAATAACGTCCACCAGCTCGGTAATGATGTCTTTCATATGGATTCCTCAGGGAATCGCGTCCCCGGCGGTTGAGCGCCCCGCCTTTCGCGGCTTTCTTCCCATGGTTTGGGCGTATAATTCTTGAATTGTATTGTAGCCCGCCTGCCGCGGGGTGTCAAATGAAAGGCGAGCCCCCAATCGGCGGAAGTGGATTCGCAAGAACCGTCTCGTCTCAACTGAAGCCCTCTGTGTACCCGCTCAGAACACGGCGATGCGGGGCGGGACGGGTAATGCGGCGGCGGTCTCGGCCTCGGTGAGCAGGTAATGGCATAGGACCGCGCAGCGGTCGGCGTCGATGATGTGGTCGTCTCCCTTGTCGTAGACGATGTGCCCCGATGCGCCCACCTGGTAGGTATGCCCGGCGTACTGGGTTTCGCGGTCGGGCAGACGCGGGAACCGGATGGTCCCCTGGGTCAAGTGGCCCTCGATGAGTTCGGTCATGAACTGCTTCACGGGCCGGCGCTGGGGCGAACCGTCGGGCAGGGGTTCGAGGTCAATGCTCGCGCCGAACTCGAAGGCCTTCACCTTGGCGCACCACTCCGGACCGTTGGCCATGAGCCGGTGGGACAGGGCGCGGCCGTTGTTGCCGCAATCAATGCCGATGCCCTCGAAGCCGTAGACGCGGTCCAGCGCCTCGATGACCGCCTGCTGCCGCATGTAGTTGACGCCCCGGAGATGGATCCGCAGCACGTTGATGAGGTGCGGGGGCTCAACGCGGTAGACCACGAACTCGGAGGGATCCCGCGCGTAGCCGAGGTCGCAGCCCATGACATAGCGGCCTGACGGCGCCGCCGGCAAATCGAGGGGATCCTCCTCTCCGAGGACCAGATTCGTGAAATCGAGGCCTTCGTCCACGCAGGCCGCGTAATCGTCGAGGCGGAACACGGCGTGGGCGGGCGCGCCATGTTGGCCAAGGACGCGGTGGACGTAGGCGGAACTTTCCCTGCCGCCGTAGAGCCGGGCGAGTTCGGCGTCCTTCTCCGCCGTGAACTCGGGATTGAGGGACGACGGCCAGTTGTACTGTTCGGCGTCTCCGAGCTGCGTCATGCGGTAGAACGTGTTGCGCAGGCCATTGGGCACCCCGTACACCCACCGCGCCCCGCCGCCGTTGAGGGACTGAAACAGCTCGGTCCAGGATGGTTCCGTCATTTCCTGGGCCTCATCGACGATTTGCCAGTCCACATGGAGTCCCTGGAAGTTCATGCCATGGGGTCCGGCGATGCGCCCCCAGAGCACGAAGCCGTTGGTGAAGCGCACGTACCACGAGGGCGAGCGTTTCACCTCGGCGAGGCTGGCCGCGAGTTCGGGCGTCCCCTGAAACCGGCGGACAAGGCGCTGCATGAGCGGGAAGAGATGGTTCTCGCATTGGGCCGCGATGAGCATCTCCGTGTGGGGCCGGGCGGCCATGGCCCATGCCGCGATGATTTCGATCTCGGCGGTCTTGCCGACGTCGCGGCCGTCGCAATGGACCTTGCGCATCGCCAGCGATTCCAGGGAGGGCCGCTGATAATCCCGCACCCGCCAAGGCGCGCCGGCGCGGTCCGTGAGATGGCGCCAAGCGAACCGCGAACGGAGATGGACATCCAGCCATTCCTGTATCTCGTCCTCTGTGAAACCACGCTTGCGCAACCGGTTCCGCGCACGCCGCACGTTCCATGGGGCTTCCAAAGCGGTCATCCTTTCGCTTGCTGTTGCGCGGTTTGCTGCTGGGCCTGTTTGCGTTGTTCAAAGGCGTGGGCGTCCTCTATCACGCCCTCCGCGCGTTCGATGAGCGGGAGCAAGCGCTCCGCCAACCCTTGTTCAAGGGGCGCGCCCGAGCGTTCGCAGGCGTCCTCGAGTTCCTTCACGGCTTTCCGCCTCCTTTCGATGGCTTTGTTAAGCTGTTCCAGGTAGTCGTGAAACGGTTTTCCGTTCTGATCTTCCGGCGCCATTTCGAGTACGCGCCGCACGGCGAGAAACGCCACGAGCGCGTCCTCCACCCGCATCGCCAGCAGGGGCGATACGGTGACCTCGTTGCGTGTGAAAAGGGCGTCTAACTCGCGCAGTAAACTTTCCATCAACGGCGCCTCATCCCGCCGGATGGCGAATCCCGGTTTGTCCGGCGCCAGCCATTGCTCCAAGAGGCGCGCCGCGAATGTGTCGATCATGGCATTTCCCCCGCCGAAAACTTCCCCCATTAACACTGTCCCCGGCTGTTCCGCGCGCGGGGGCGATTCGAGGCGAACGGAGCCGTTGAGCCTCGCCCCGCAGCCTGCTATCGGCGCTTCAGGCGCCCGTTTTTCGTCATCTTGGCGGCAACGTTCGGAATCGCCCCAATTCGTCACAATGACAAGAATTTGTCACCCCGCCTCAAGTCGGGTATGGTATGCGGTTAAAGGTATGCCAAGGACGGGCCGATACACCCATTAGAATTGGCCCGGAGCTTGCGGCTTTTTCAACCTTGAATGATTGTTGAGCGGTTTTGTTTCACTTTCGGCGTTCCATTTTGGTGCAAGCAGATGTTCTCGCCAGTGATAGGGAAAGAACCATGCGGGTTGCAAAGAGAAAGAGTTTGAAGGGGTTTGCGTCTTTTGCGCCCGCCAGTTCGCAAGGGGAGGGTACTATATTGAATTCTTGTTTTAGTGTTTGCGGTTTTGTCGACAGTTTCAGGCGGAGGACAGAAACGTTTGGCGCGGTCTTCCTCCTCCGGCGTTCAGCTTGGGGCACTGCCGCTGGCTGGGCGCATAACCGATAAGGGGAGGGGTGGTTGTGTTATTCTCCAAACCCAAGAATGCCGTGGGGATTGATATCGGCACGCACTCCGTAAAAGCCGTGCAGATTTCGCGGGCGGGCGGCGGTCTGCGCATTGATAATGTGGGGCACGCACGCCTGGACCGGGCCCAGATGAACATGGATCCGATCGCCGCCCAGGCCCAGGCGCTCCAGGAGGCCGTCCGCTTCATGCCCCTGCAGTACAGTATGCTCGTGGGGGCGTTGCCGGGGCAGTCGGTGGTCATCCGCTATCCCCGTCTTCCCAACCTGGGGCGGGAAGAATTCGCTCAGGCGGTCGACAAGGAAGCCAGTCAGAATCTTCCCTACGACCTCACCGAGGTGAACCTCGATTGGACCCCTGTGGCCACCGTGACGGAGGGTGAGCGGACCCTTACCAAGATCATGTTGGTGGCCGCCAAGCACGAGACCATTGAGAATCGTGTGGAGGTAGCGCAGTCAGCCGGTCTTCAGTTCGCCATCCTCGACGTGGATTCGCTTGCCCTTGCCGACGCCGCGGAGGCCTTGGGCCTTACCAGCGAGACCGACGAGGGCGTGGCCCTGGTGAACCTTGGGGCCAACGCCACCAGCATCCATTTCTTGAAAGAGGGGGTATCCAACTTCATCCGCGACGTGAATTGGGGCAGCCGGGAGTTAATCCAGGCGATTACCCGGGCCCGCCGTTGCGAACATGAAGAAGCGGAACAGATGCTGTTTGAGGCGGCGAAGCCCGCGCCGCCCGCCTCGGCTGACTCCGGCGAGGAACCCGGAACCTCTATTCAAGAAGAAGAACCGGCCGGGCCCAGCGAGGCCGAAACGTCCTGGGCGGGCAGTTCCGTGCTGGATCCCCTTGATGACGAACTCGCCGACTTGGGCGATCTCGACGCTCCTCAGCAGGCGGAGCCCGCCGCGGCAGCGCCAGCGCCTGCGGACAAGAGCGTGGACGAACTCGTGACGACCCCCCTCAACCGGCTGGTCTCGGAGATCCGCCGCTCGTTCGACTACTACGAGCAGCAACTCTATGAGCAGCCGGTGAGCCGCATCATCCTCAGCGGCGGCACGGCCCAGCTTCCCGTTCTTCGCCAGACGTTGGCGGAGGAGCTGGGCGTGGAGCACGTGGACGTGGCCAACCCGATGTCGGGCGGACTCAAGCTGGGGGACAGCGCGTCGCTCAACATCCTTCAAGAGCACCCCGCCCAATTCATGGTGGCTGTCGGGCTGGCGGTGCGTGGAGCAGCAGACCTATGATAAACATCAATCTACTTCCGTCCCATCTGCGGCCCATTAAACGGTCGCCCATCCCGCACGTGCTCAGCGTCGCCGTGCTGGCTGGCGCCGTGGCCTATATGGCCGTGTCGTACATGACGCTTGCCGGGGACATTGCGGCGAAAGAAGATCGCTCAAGCGAATTGGAAGGCGAACTTGCCGAACTCCGGCCCTACGTGGAAGAGTCCAATCAGTTAGCCAGCCAAAAGCAACTGCTGGCCGACCGTATCGAGGCGATCGACGAGATTGTGAGCGACCGCATCATCTGGTCCCGGCAGCTGCACAATTTGGCGCGGCTGGCGCCGGAAGATTTCTGGTACAGCGGCATCAGCGTGGACACCCGCCAGTTTCGGGAACGCCGGACCACCCGCGATCCCGAGAGCGGGGAGTACGAAATCGAAGAGGTGACCGTGCGGCGGCCGGTTTTGGAAGTGTCGGGGTACGTGATTCGGGAAGGCGGCAGCGCCGACGTGAGCCGGCTCATGCACGCCGCCGAACAGGACGCCGAGTTCGCCCAGATGTTTGAATTGGAGGCCCCGACCTTCTCGGACACCACCTTCGAGGGATACGACGTGCGCCATTTCACGCTCGAATTCCTCATCCAACAGGGAGAGCAAACCGATGATTGACGCGCTGAAAGGAACCGTGACGCCCAAGGACTGGGCGTTTGTAGGGGCCGTGTTGTTTATCACGCTCTTCTTGATGTCCATGTTCATGCTCTTTATCCGGAGCGGGCAAGAGGGACGGTTGGAAGATCTTGCCGGGGAGATTGAAGAGCTTGAGGCCAATGTTGAGTATGCGCGGGAGACACGGGACAACATCGAAGATCTCCGTGAGGAAACGGCGCAGATTCAGGCGTTGGTGGACGAGTTTGAGCGGCGTTTGCCGGCCCGGCGGGAAATCCCGCAGCTCATGGGCGAATTCGAGGCCTTGGCCCGGGATGTGGGCGTCGATGTGGAGTTGGCCCAGCTTTCGCGCGTGCGGGACGTGCGCAAGGAGACCATTCCCTATAGCGTCACGGCGTACGGTGATTTCCATCAAATCGTGAACTTCATCAACCGGCTCGAGCGTTTCGAGCGGTATTTGAAGATATCCGAACTTGACATTAGCGAACAATTGCAGGGGATTTGCGAGGCGGAGTTTACGTTGAGCACGTACCGCTTCCTGGAATCCCCGCAGGCGGGTGGTTAGTCATGAATAAGCAACGAATCATAATACTTGGAGTGCTTCTATCGGCGTTGGGCGGCGTGATCTACTATCAGTTCTTTCTGATGGATCCCATGGCCGGATACCAGAACTCCAGCCAGTCGCGGGAGACGGCGGAGGAATCGGACAGCGGGTCTCAGGTCTCGCCGCCGGAAACGCCCATCACCAGCAATGTGGACATTGGTGCGCTGACGGAGGAGGTGCGGGAAGTCGAGTTTGATTACGAAGCCGAACGCACTTCCCGGAATCCGATGGCCCCGCGCGTGGGCCCCACGGTCCTGGCGGCGGGTGACGGCGGGGAGAACGACGATGAGGCCGCCGAGATCGCCGAACAGGAACAGAGGCTGCGCCGCCTGCGGGTGACGGGAATTGTCCATGACGGGGTCAACCCGATGGCCGTGCTCGACGAGGACGTTGTGGAAGAAGGGGCGCGGCTGACGAACGGGGCGAGGGTCGCTTCCATCGCTCCGGACCATGTGGTTGTGGAACTGGATGATGAAACGGTCACTATATACCTGGAGGGTCAATAACCCATGACCAAGTCAAACAGCGGAGGAAGAATGCAAGGATGGCGAGTGGGCGCTTTGGTTATGGGGATCGCCTTTGGACTGGCCGCCCTTGCGGAAGGCGGCGAATCCCGGATCGCCTATATTGATAGCGTGCTCGAGACCCAGACCGTTGAGGCGCCTGACGAAGTGATACGCGACGCCGCGGAACGCGCCGGAACGCTTGACGCCATCGCGGCGCGGGAGAGCGGGGACGTAGTCCTCGAAACAGGGGGAGACGTCCTTCCGTACCACGCCGCGTTCACGGACGGGGAGCGGTATGTCATCGACCTCTACGGCGCGTTGAGCTTTTTGGCCGGCCCCGACATGGAACTGCCGGACCATCCCCATGTGGGGCGGATACGAACCAGCCTTTACGCCCTCGAGCCGCACCTCGTCACACGGGTGGTGCTGGAACTCGAAGGGGAAGCAACCCCGTGGCTGGCGCGCGCGGAAGAAGGCTTGCGGGTTTCGTTTTACGAAAATCCCGAGGACCTTTCGCCCCACGCGCGGCTTGAACAAGAGTTGGAAGCCGCGGCGGCCCGCGCGGCCCTCCTCGCCGCGGAAGTGACGGAGCCCTGGATGCGCAACGCCTGTCAGGTCGCGCAAAGCGCTTCCCGGCTCGATGAGGCCGCCGCCAACTCCCGGGAACTCCTGAGAAAGGCGGACGAGCTGCTCGAAGAGTTGAAGCCGGCTGATAGCGCAGCAGCGAAATCGCTTGAAGAGTTCACGGCGGCCTTGACGGCCCATATCGAAAAGGCGGAGCGCCTGGAAGAAGACGTTTTCGAGCCATTCTGGAACGAAGCGCGCACGCGGCGCGAAGAAGCGCAACGCGCCACCGAAACCGTGCGGCGCCAGGTGGCCGCGCAACGGGGATTCCTGGACAGCTTTGGCGGCGCACAGGAAGCGGAAGCGCTTCACGATGCCGTGGACCGGTTAAAGCGGCTATGCGACGAGCTGGTGCGCGCGGAATTCGCCGAGCTGGAACAGAAACGCGAGGATGCGAAGCCCGAATCTACCGAAATTCTTACGGAAGCCGGCGCCTTGATTGCCGCCTTGGAAGAGGAAGCCGCGGATACGGAATCCCTCTTGGCGGGCTGGCCACACATGAGTCCCGGAGAGCGCGGGCCGGAAGAGGATGAAGGCGTGAAGCTCGCGCTGGATGGCCAGGACGAGGTCTTGGCCGCCGGCCAATCGCCCCGGCAGATCTTCCAACAAGCCGCGGATGACATGGGGGAAAACGGATATGAAGACCGTGTGACAGCCCTCTCCCGCGAGCTTGAAGCGGTGCAAAACGCGCAGGTGGACCTGGCGGCGGCGCGCCAAATGCCGCTTGCGGCCACCGAAGGGGACCTCGAGCCGATGGAGGCCGAGGAATTCGACTCCGAGCATCTGGATCCGTGGGGCCAATGGGAAATGGACGATGCCGCGGATCCCGATGCCGAACCGGAAATCGACATTGAAGTTTCGCCCGAGCCGGAGGATGAGCTGGAAGACCCGGTGGAAGACGAAGAGGAATTGGAGGAAGAACCCACGCCATTGCGGGAGATTCCGCAGGTTCCCACGACATTGGGCGTTCATGAAACCTTGCCGGCCCCCGAACGCGCGGAACGGCCGGCATACGACCCGGACAACGATCCCTTGCATCAGCCCGTGGACATTGACTTCCGCGAGATGGAGTTGGCCAACGTGGTGGGGTTGCTGGCGCAACGCGCGCAGGTCAACGTGGTCGCGGGGACCGAACTCAGCGGCACAGTCACGGCGAAGCTGCGCAATGTCCCCTTGCAACAGGCCTTGGAGATCGTGTTGCAGATGAACGACCTGGGCATCATGGAGGAAGATGGGGTTTTCCGCATTGTCCCGTACATGGAAGCCCAGGCGGCGAACCGGATTACGGAAGCGGTGAAGCTTGACCAAGCCAAGGTCTCAGAGATCACCCGCACGTTGGACAGCGTGGTGATGGGCGACCGCGATGCGCAACTGATCACCTTCACGGCGAACGAGCCGAGCAACCTCGTGCTTGTGTCGGGGCCGCCCCGCAAGGTTGCCCAGTATATTGAGCTTATCAAGGAACTGGACGTGTCGGAGCCGACTTTGCCCACCGTTACCCAGGCAATCAAACTGAACCACCTGGAGCCCCAGGAGGCCATGCCTGTCGTGGAGTCCATGCTTTCGGCCGATGGCGGGAACGTGAATGTCGATACCCGCGGCCGCCATCTCGTGGTTACGGACATACCGGTGGTCATCGAGCAGATTAACCAGCTCATGCGCGAAATCGACATCCCCGCCAAGCAGGTGGCCATTGAGGCGATGATTGTCGACGCGGTGTTGAGCGACGCCTCGCAAACCGGCGTCAACTGGTTGCTCGACATGGTCCGCCGCCGCTCCGGGGACAACCGCGAGGAAGTGCTGTTTGATGCGAACCTTGGCAACCCCGGCGCGCCCGACCTTGACGCGGGTGTTCTGGACTTCGCCGTGCTTTCGAGCGACATTAACTTTTCTGGCGCCATTGCCGCCGAGGTTCAAAGCGCCAATGCGAAGATCCTGGCGAATCCGGTAGTGGTGACGGTGGAGAACGAACCCGCCGACATCAGCATCTCGGAGGAATACCCGTACCAGCAGATCACGCAGTCCACCACGGGGCCGCCGATGGCCACCACCGCGTTCAAGGAAATCGGCGTGACCTTGGAAGTCACACCGCGCGTGACCCACGAAAACGACATCATCGTAAGCGTGGACGCCAAACAGAGTTCTGTTTCGGGTCTTACGCCGGACGGCATTCCTATCGAGGAGAAACGCGAAGCGACCAGCACCCTGCGCACGGGCGATGGTCAGACCATCTTCATCGGCGGATTGCGTGACGTCGCGGATCGTCAGCGGATTAACAAGGTGCCCATCGTGGGCGACATCCCCGTGCTCAACTTCATGTTCCGTCACACGGACATCGAGAAGAGCTACACGGAGCTGATGATCTTCCTGACCACGCGCGTCATGGAAGATGCGCTTCCGCCCTTGACGGACCGGCAGCAGGAATGGCACGACCAAATCTA
>PUOI01000302.1 GCA_003552765.1 Candidatus Hydrogenedentota bacterium
TCGCCATCGTGGGGATCAGCTGGAGCCGCGACGCCTTGTGCGCTTCGTCGAACACCACGGCATGGGTCAACGTGTCCTGAACGCCCCGCAAGAACATGTTCTGGTAAATATTGAGCAGGATGAAGGACGCCATGGATTTCTGAACCATTTCGTTCTGATGGTTGTAAATCCGGATCACCGTGGGTTTTCGTTCTTGGAGCAAAGAGGCGGCATCACCCGACGTGTTGAAAAACCCGTAGTCATCGAGTTCTTCAAGCCGGGTCAGGACGTTCTTGATGTTTGCAGGCGGGTTGTCCATGTTCTTAAGGATTTCGTAGAAGCGGCGGAATCGAGGCGTCTCCAATTCAGCGTTTTCTTTGTCCACCACGCCATATCCCAATTCCTTGTAGCTTTCACGAATAGCCTCCCGCACTTTGTTCGCCTGCACCTCGCCCAAGTCGTAAATGGCGGTGAAGATGTCGCGAATCATGCTCACCGTGTCCATCCATGCGTTGGGCGTGTCCCGGACAACCCGCATTGGCGTAAATCCCAGCCCTTGGTCGAGGTCAACCGTGCGTACGGAACCGATTTGCTTCCTAAATATTTCCTCGATGTCATGGTGATAGGCGAACACGATGGGCGCCACGCCCGACCGGAAGAATTGGGTGCAAATATTGCCTATCGCCACGGTCTTACCCATTCCCGAGAGTCCCACGATCATCAGGTGGGGATTGCTGTTGACGTTGGGGTTCCACGTTACTTCTTGTTCACCCCCAGCCGTATGCCCCAATACCACCTTACATTCTTGCGGGGCGGAATCCGGAAATGTGACGTAGGAAGTTACTTCTGACTTCTCGTGCTTGCTGGCGGCATCGCCTCCCGACACATCGCTTCCAGTCGTTTGAGATCGCCTTTCGGGTTCTTGTTCTGTCTCCACGGCGTGTCCCGTGGCCCCTTGGGAATCTTTTGGTGAAACGTCGTGGACCTCGGCCGTATCCTCTCGGACAGGCGGTATCCCATCGGCGCGCGCTTCCACCGCTTCCAACGCGTTGAACATCGTCTCCGGAATGGCAGCGGAACCGAATATCAAAACCTGACTGACCCCGTCGTCCTCGACAATTTTTGTCTCGCCCTCATACTGTGGCGAATACACGTAGCACCGGTCCTTGCTCTCCGAGGAGGGAGCGGGCATCTTGCCTTTGTGAAGCTCATCCAGCTCCGCGTGGAAGCGCTTGTGCAGTTCATCCGGCAAGAGGTGCCGGTTCGCCTTGTCCAGATAGAACCGCAATGCGTTCACCAGCCGTTTGCGTCGAAGGAGCAACTGCGCCTGAGGAATCTCGTCGTGCATGTAGGTCGAGATCCAGTCATGTCGCGAGGACGTAAGCTGCTCACGGACCGAATCCAAGAACTCCATCGTGGCGGCTGTTTCGGGGGAATGCCGATACTTGATTTCGATGAACGTGAAGCGCAGCCGGTTTCGGCGGTTCAAATCGACGTAAACCAAATCGGCCCTGGGGCCGCTCTTGCGCTTGCCATTATCCCCCTTGGTTTGACCATGGAGCAGATCGCGCACGTCGTCCAACGGCACGAAGAATCCCGAAAACGGGGATATCCAGTGCGCTTCGTTACAATAGTTAGCGCATCCCGCGTAAAAGAGGGCAAGGGCGATCAACTCTCGGCGGCTGGTTTCGTGGTGAGGTAAGCGCATCGCGAGCCTGCCGCTCAACGCTTTGAGGTTCGAGAGAAGTCCGTTCCAATGCCGGGGCGTGGCGCGGAAGCCGAGGTCGCTCAACGTCTCATTCACCAGCCGCCGGATCTCCTCGACCTGTTGGGTAGACGTGACGAGCTGCACCGTGTCGAGATCCTGGCGCTCGGGTATGCAATCAATGACGTAGGTGTCAAACACCGTGCGGTTTCTGTGGGGAGCGTCAAAGTATTCGAGGCCCGCATTGCGATCAATGGTGACCACCCAATCGCTTTGGCGATGCAGGCATTCGAGATCGTCCGCCTTATCGGCGTCGATAACCGTTTCCAACACAGGCCATTCCGCGGATCCACCGCCCAAGTTTTCTCCTGTCTTCTCCACCACGGCGGTGTGGAGTTCGACCAGCCGCTCGGTAAGGACGCGTTGTGCGGGATGCTTGATTCCCTCTACTACAGGCGCCAGGGTGGTGCGCCACGTGGGTTCCGTGGCAAATCGGAATTCCCGCCAGAAGGAGGGGAAAAGGCCAAACCCTTCCAGGGGACGGGTGTCCTTGAGCTGCTCGCGGGACGCCAAGCGAACCTTCGAAACGAACGTGTCGAACGCGAGGGTCAAATGGCATGCTCGCTCCCGTTCTTTGCCGGAGGTCTTTCGCGCCCACCGGAGTTTGGGCAACCGCTGGCCGTTGAACTCGTAGCTCTCCGTCATCCATCGGTCTTCCGCGGAGGCTGTGGGAGCCCCGGTGCGGCGCCGCTCCGTGGCTTCGGAAAGATACCGTCCTGCCAATATTGACCGTTTCGACTGTTCGCTGGGAAACAATTCCAGCCAATATCCCTGAAGCCCTTCTTTCGAGTTGGCGTCCTCGGTTTCCGCGTGGCTGTTCACGCTATTCAA
>PUOI01000599.1 GCA_003552765.1 Candidatus Hydrogenedentota bacterium
GAGGGGGCGCTTCCCGAGCGGCTCGTGGAAACCAACACCTACATCTTCTTGGACGACGTGATCCAGCAGCCCGACGATCCGGAGGCGCTGGGCATGCCGGATTCGCTTGGCGACTGGGACATCGTGCATTACGGGATGAATCCGGAGATCACCGAGCACCCCGTGTATGGTCCCCGTATGCGGGAAGCGCTCACAAGCATCCCCACGCTTTCAATCGTGACCGACAACGAGCACTTGTTTGATCCCAACACGGGCATTTATGTCCACCCCACGCGCCGCGGCTACGCATGGGAGCGGCCGGCCTCCTTCGAGTTGATTCACCCCAATGGCGAGGAACTTGACTTTCAGGTCGACGCGGGCCTGCGCATTCAAGGGGGCGCCAGCCGCCGGCTCGACAACCAGCCCAAGAAGTCGTTCCGCGTGCTGTTCAAGAGCGAATACGGCCCCACCCGCCTCGAATATCCGTTTTTCCGGGACGCGGGGTCGGACATGGATGAATTCAACACCATCATCTTCCGGGCGGAATACAACAACGAATGGCTGCACTGGGACAGCACCCAGCGTTCGCGCGGGCTTTACATGCGCGACCGCTTCATCCGCGACCTGCAGATCGCCATGAGCGGAGCGGGCTCCCACAGCAATCACGTCCACCTCTACATCAATGGCGTCTACTGGGGGCTGTACAATCCCTCCGAACGGCCCGACGCCGCCTTCGGCGAGACCTATTTCGGGGGCGAACGGGAGGACTGGGACGCTGTCACCCATGCATGGCCCCGGCGCGGCGATGTGCGCGACGGGAATACGCAGGCATGGGAAGAGATGATGGACATCGTGGACGATGGCCTGGATTCCAGCGAGAACTACGAGGCCCTACAAGAATACCTGGACCTGCCCCAGTACATCGACTACATGATCGTCAATCTGTGGGCGGGCATGGACGACTGGCCCCACAACAACTGGAACACCCTTCGCCGGCGGGAGCCCGGTGAAGGATTCATGTTCTTCTGTTGGGATTCCGAGCGATCCATGGAGGGGCTCAACCGAAACCGAATCAGTGTGAACCAAGACGCCGCGCATATCTACGACCGGCTTCGGCGAGAGAACGAGGAATTCCGCCTGCTTTTCGCCGACCATGTCCACCGCCATCTCTTCAATGGCGGGGTGCTCACGCCGGAACAGTTGATTCCTCGCTTCACCCGCACGGCGGCGGAGGTGGAGGCCGCGGTCATCGCCGAGTCGGCCCGGTGGGGCAATTACCGGCGCGACAAACATTCGTGGCGCAACGGCCCCTACGAACTGTACACGCATACCGAGTTCTGGAAGCCGGAGCACGACCGCATTGTCAACGAGTATCTGCCGTATCGCACGGACATCGTCATTGACCAGTTCCGGTCGGCCGGGCTTTACCCCGAAGTCGACGCCGCCGAGTTCGAATTCAGCGGGGGCACGCCAGGCGCGGGCGGCGGCCTAGCCATGAGCGCCTCCGAGGGCGTCATCTACTACACCATCAATGGCGATGATCCCCGCGCGCCCTACTCGGGCGATGTCGCTTCCGGCGCGATTCGGTACGAGGAACCCATCACGCTGTCCGGCGGGGACACGGTGCAGGCGCGGGTGCTGCATGACGGGGAGTGGAGCGCGCTCAACGAAAGCGAGTTCGCCGGCACTCCGCTGGAGCCGCACGACCTGTCGCAAGGCCGTTACCTATTCAACGAATGGGAACCTGCTTCCCCAGCGGGGACCTACCCGCCGAGCATGATCTTCGAGCAAGTTCAACAGGGCGACCCCGGCCTCGCAACGGAGATGGACGGATTCTGGACCCTGCCCTACAACCTCACCAGCCGTAGCCGGATCAATGGACTCGGGCCTGACGGGATCTCGTTCATCAACACGGCCAACGCCCAGGACGAGGAGGGCGCCGGCTACCTCGGCTCGGCGCGTCTTGCCCTCGACACGCAGGGTCAAGAAGACATCCACGTCCAATGGACGGCCGGCACGGTGTTCCCCAACGAACGAACCTACGGTCTGCGGCTGCAATACCGCGTCGGAGCCTCGGGACCGTTCACGGACGTGCGGGACGAAGCGGGCCGTCCCTATGAGTACATACGCAACGAGACGCCCGGCCATGCGCAACCCTTCGGCCCGGTGGTCTTGCCCGCCGAAGTCGAGGACCGGCCCTACGTCGAGCTGCGGTGGAAGTATTACCACATCCTAGGGGATTCCGGTCCCCGCGCGGAATTGCGCCTTGACGACGTGTTGGTGACGGCGGGCGAGCCCGGAAACGCCACGCAACTCGTGTTCGACAATCCGCCGGATCCCACCGGTCAAACGGGAGAGCTGTTGTCTCCAGTGATTGTCCGCGCGGTTAATGACGACGGCCTCACGGATACCGCGTTCGAGGGGATCATCTCGTTGACCTTGAACGGGGGAGACGGCGCGCTGAGCGGAACGCTGGAGTTGGAAGCCAGCGAGGGCGTGGCGGTGTTCGATGACCTTACCATCGAGGATGGCGGCGGGACCTCCACCTTGACCGCCTCGGCGAGTGGCGTTGCCTCGGCCGAGACGCATCCCTTCA
>PUOI01000138.1 GCA_003552765.1 Candidatus Hydrogenedentota bacterium
ATGAATTCATGTGAGGCCTCGTAATTGCTTTGTTGGCGGCTCATGCTGCCTGGAAACCAGCGGTTCACGCGCGCTCTAGGAAGGTGCCTTAATTTGGCGACACGATTATCGAGTCGCCAATAGCAGCTCCCCGCGACGTGGACGTGAAAGTGACCTCAAGGCCGAAACCATCATCACCGGGAAGCATCTGCAATGTGGTGCGAACGCTACGGACGTTGCCCCAGACAGCTACGTCGTCATAAGATTTGTAATCTGCGTCTGCAACGGGAGCTGTCATATCATCTGCGTCTGCAAAGCGAAAAATGATTTGATCTACGCCATTGACAAGCTCGAATTCCGTACTAGGTGCGCCGGTTCCGGAAATGTCGCAGATTAATACATTGCCGCCTTCCGGGACGGAAAAGGTGTTTCGAAAGATAACGCCTTCTGGAACGGGGTTTCCGACACAGTCCAGAGCCCCGTCGCGTCCGAGTATGTCCACGCTCAATCGGTTTGCAGTGGAGTCCTCGGAAATGACGCTCTGGGAAGTTTGGACCACTCGCAGAATCGCGTGCGATGCAAACCGGAGGGCTTCCTGGCTATTATCGAAATTGGTTTTCAAGCGATAAGATTGCTGCGTTGAGAGAAAAACAGTAATTACGGCGCCAATGATTATGAGCCCAAGCATCATGGCGATCATTAGCTCAATGAGCGTGAAACCGGAAATTGGTGTCCGGGGCCAAAGGCGGTTAGAAAAACCCGAGCTACGGGGAGGTCGTACAATCATCGGTCGGTATCCTGAACCAGAAATCAAAATTGGCGCGGACCTGTTGGACCGTCGGTGCATCCCTGTTGTCTCGTGACGCACGGCTATCATCCCAAGATATCTGTATTTCGTACTCGGGACCCGCGCCAAGAGATGAGTCCGGATCGACGGTCCAGCCCTGGAATAGCGGCGAACCCGCACTCTCGTTTCGCCATGCAGAGAAGATTTCGTCTGGGAAATTGGTGCTGTCACATCGCCCAGCCCAGAGTCGCTCGACAAGATCGCTTGCCTGAACGCTGACTACGGTCCGTTGCAGGCTTGAGTAACTGTCACGCAATAATTGCGCTTGTAGGGCAGCAATAGATACGAGGCCAATGGAAAGGATGACCAGAGTTATGAGAACCTCAAGTAGGGTAAATCCGCCAGCCGATGGGTATCCCACAGCGGGGCGATGAAAGTGATTGTGTCGGGTCATGCTTAACAGGTTCCCGCGGTTGCATTTCCGCTCGCGATTACGGTTACGCAGCGAGAAGGATTGCCACCGCTAGTAGCCGTGACGGTGAAGGTGAAGGACGGCGGGTTCGCATTGCCGGCCGGTCCAAAGGATATAGAGCCATCGGGTTGGCTTGTAATCGTGACGCGCGTGGGAGCGCCATCATGCGTCCGGATGGGGACATTGTTTCGGGTAATATTCCACCCAGACGACCAGCCCCCCCCATTCGGGGATATGATCACCGGAGTATTGAGTCTCACCGCTTCGCTGCGCGCGAGAAACACGGCTCCCAGAAGGTCGTTGGCAGCAGCCGTCGCACGATTGTTTGCTATGGTGGTGGCGAAGTTGGGGATGGCTACGGTCGCTAGAATGGCCAAGAGCGCGATGACTATCAGGAGTTCAACGAGCGTGAAGCCGAATCGGCGAGTGTGGCTTTGCATTGCTTATCTCCAGCATCCCGTTTCCGGCGTTCTTGCGCCAAAGTGATTGAGCGTCATAGTGTTGCAATTTGTGCCTCGCTTGTTCGACGTTGCCTGCGCAGTCAACGTGTAATCCTGGCCGGCTGATGCAAGTGCGAGGTTGTAGAAATCTGACGCTCCGACAAGGGCAGCGGGAAGCGTGTCCGGATATGCGTTGTTCACGGTGTACTGTCGTTCAACCCATTGGGCGGCGTCCAGCAGTGCGACTTGGCCATCGGCGATATGGGTTCGCTCAACGTACCGCGCATATGACGGAAGTGCGATGGCGGCGAGAATGCCGAGAACTACCACCACGATCATGAGTTCGATAAGAGTGAAGCCCCCCGGAATATTCTTGCGTTGAGTCACGCGCGTGATCTCCCCTTGACTATGAGTGCAGTGTTCGCAACGGAAGCTTTGGAACGATAGCATGGTTCTCTCCTGATCTGAGACTACTCCAAGGGCGTGCTAACTACACCCGAGCAGTGCCCAGACGGTCATTTTCATCCAGCAAGCGGCACACGAACTGCGGAATCTCGTTCAACTGGCACGCCAGAACCCGTCCTGAGAAGCCGGGTAATGTCCGCCACCCTCCGCCGACTCACCCGAATCCCATCGAGCCCGTCCCGAAACAACACACGATGTCCTCCATTTCCGTGCGCCTCCATACCCGAGACGGCAACCTTCACCACCAAACACCCCCGATGCACCCTCAACACCGCATCCCCCAACCGCTCCTCCAACTCCCGTAACGAAGCATCCACAAACCCCTCCACCCGCGCCGACCGCGCCATCACATACCCATCCTCCGCCACAAAACAATCAATCTCATCCAACGGCACCAACTGCTCCCGCCGCCCAATCTTCACCC
>PUOI01000548.1 GCA_003552765.1 Candidatus Hydrogenedentota bacterium
AATCCAGTCGCGGAATTCCTCCTCCAGGGTCGAGGTCCACGCCTCGCTGGGGCGCAACAGATCGGCCGCGAAAATCATGGACGGGAAATGGTAGGAGAAGGAAAGCGAGGAGTCGTCATGCGTTTCCAGCTCTTCCAGCTCGGTCCACGGTTCAATCAGATCCACCGCGGCCTCTGCGTACACATCCTCGCCGGTCAGGCGGTACAGCAACGCGAGCCTGTAGGCGTTGTTGCCATCCAGCTTGAGCACCTCCTTGGACTCCCGGTGTCCGGCGCTGTCTTGGTAGAATGGAGGCACGTACCAGACTTCCGGCACGTCAGGTTCATGCGCAAGAAGTTCCTCCGCGCGCTCCATGAGTTCCTCAAACGCCTCCGCCGTGGGCGCTTCCCCTTGAGCGATTCGTTGCCGCAAAACTTCAATGCGGTCATCGTCGATGAACACGCCGGAGTCGTTGAAACGAACTTCCGAAGCGTTGGCCCCGGTTTCCGCCCAAGCGGCCTGATTGGCGCCCAAGGGGCACGCCCAGCCAGCCAGGGCGGCCCACAGCAACACCACTGCCTTCTTCATGGTCTCTCATCCTTATAAGTTTGCCGGGATTGCGGCCGTCCCCTCTGCCGGCGCCACGGCCCCGTCTTGATTGCCCGTATCATCGTACACCACACAAGACTATAGCAAGAACCGGCCGTTCTGTCCCACGCGCGCGGACTCCCCGCCGCGGGCGGCGTGGATATCGCAACCGGCTCAAGCAGCTTGACCTGCTCAAAAAGGGGTTGACATGGGGGCGGGAAACTGATAGAGTATGTCTTGAGCCGCAGCTAGGGTTCCGTATTTGACGGAGGCTGGGGCCGGGTAGTTGGGTAAGAGCGAACTGGTGAAAGCGGTGGTTTAAGCGCGTTTGGCGGTTGATGTTCAAAGCGCCGGACGCAGGAAAAAGACCACTTTCACGGGGCGCGCACAAGTATATACCCATCACCTGTTTTGCCTGGTATGCAGTTTGTGGAGGAAGGAGGTGAAAGAGCATTATGAAGAAACTAGCGATTGTAGCGGTGGCGGCGATGTTTTGCGCAGTTGGGGCGTTCGGCGTCTCCATCACAGTGCCGTTCTTCTTGGATGACGCTCCCGCCGACGGATCGTTTCCGCCCTCGGAAGGCACGGCGTCCTTCATCGGTATCCGTAACATAACGGATAACGATATTCTTGTGGCTCTCGAGTACTTCGACGCGAGCGCTGAAGAGGACGCGACACCAGCGGAGAACACGTTCACGTTGCACGCCATGGAAGGTTTTGGCTTCCGTCCGTCCGTTGAGGACGCTACTACGGAAGGGGCCGGCACGCGGGCGCCGATCATGTCGCAAGGTTTTGCTGGCGCGGTCACCATTTCTTGGGACGGCCAACCGGGCGACATCGTTGGGCGTGCGATCCAGATCGATTCCCAAGGCAACGTGTACGGCTTTGGTCTTGGCCTTGGCGACGCCCAAGTGCGCGAAGACGCCAACAACAACGACTAACGGACATAGTTGGCGGCGCCCTCGGAAAGAGGTCAAGTCTAGCCAACAAGCGAACGCCTAGGCGGAAACATTGAAGGGCGGGAATGTCGCAAGACATACCCGCCCTTCCCTTTGTGTGCAGTCAACTTACTTTAAGGCGACGGTTGTACGTTGCGGTATTCCCTGAGCGGCGCTCTGGGGGATTGGTTGGTGGCTCTAGTCCCTGTGGGCTGGCTTTGATGCATACGTAAGCCACGCGCATGCAAAGGGGTAGGTCCATCCTCCACCCAAACGGTCCAACAGCAATCCAGGCGCTTTCACCGTCCAGATGAGCATCATCCCCAAGCGGCTGTTACTGGTATAGGGCCGGGAGATCTCCACTTGGGGATCTTCCAAGCCAGCGCTTTCGCATAGGAGCCGAAGGACGGATGGGGAGAAATCGAACAGATGACGGGGAGCTTCAAAGTTCACGGGGAGAAAGGGGAGCCAGCGTTTCATCCGAATGAAGGGCGTCACATAGGGAACTTGAAACAGAATGGCCCCCCTGGGAGCGAGCCACTGACGTACTCGCCGTAATGTGGCCCGGGGATCTTTCAAGTGTTCCAGCACGCCGATCATGACGATGCAATCAAAGCTGTTGTCAGGATAGCAAGCCTGCTCCACGGTGTTTGTCTCAATGGCGGCCCCCGGAACCTCCTCCCGGGCATACCTCACGGCCGCCTCGTTGAGGTCAAACCCATGCAACTCCCACCCTGGATAGTCTTGCATCGCCTTAAGCAGGCGTCCATAGCCGCATCCGATATCAAGCAAACGTCCGCCCCCCGGTTTGAGACATGCGACCGTTCTGCTCACATGCCTTTCCGTATAGCCTGCCGAGCGCGCTTTGGCCGCCTCTTCGGGATCAATCTCTGCGTAAAACCCTTCGTAGAATGTCGGTAAATCTTCGCTCATAGGCTGGGGGCTAACATAGACTAACCCGCACTCTGCGCATTGCCGAAGGGAATAACCCGATTCCTGTCCAATCTCGGTGTACCCGGCCGTTCCACACAGATTGCAGACGACCTTTTCTGTATTTAGCCT
>PUOI01000365.1 GCA_003552765.1 Candidatus Hydrogenedentota bacterium
AAGCTGACGGCGGTTACCCAGAAATACCTCGGACGCAATCTGTCTTACCACGGGTATGTGCCTCGCGACCCCCATGTCATGCAGGCTGTGATGCAGACCTATCCCTTCGTGTTGCGGTATCCCTCGGCGGCCGCCTCGAAATCCATTCAGGAACTCGCGACCCGTCTGGTTCAGCAAGAAGCGCCCCTTCAGGACGAAAGGGTCAGCTTCTTCCGCCGTTTTGCTCAAACGCTCGGGTTGGCGAGCAGCGCCTGACCCTCGCGGGCGCGCGTCCCGCCACATGGGAGCCGCCGTTTTCGGCTTCGGAATCCGCCAGGAATGGGAGCGGTTTCGCGCGCCTTTAGGAAACGGCGCTTGATGCGCTACAATTCTCGCCATGGCCACCCAAACGCACGTTAACATCCTGACGGTTAGCCAGCTCACCCGGCGCGTGAAGAATCTCCTTGAGGAAGGAATCGGAGCCGTTTGGGTGAGCGGCGAGATCTCGAATTTCAAGCGAAGTTCCGCGGGCCACTGTTATTTCAGCCTCAAGGACGCCGCCACTCAGGTGGATTGCGTCATGTTCCGGGGCAGGATCTCGAAACTCCAGTTTGCCCCGGACAACGGCCTTGAGGTCATTCTTCATGGCCAAGTCAGCGTGTATGAACGCCGGGGCAACTACCAGATCATCTGCGAGGAGATGCATCCCAAGGGCCAAGGCGCCCTTCAACTGGCGTTCGAGCAATTGCGGGCGCGGCTTGAGACCGAGGGACTCTTTGACGAGGCCCTGAAGAAACCCTTGCCCATGCTGCCCAAACGCATTGGCATCGTCACCTCGGCCACGGGCGCCGCGATACGGGATATCCTGAATGTCATCAACCGCCGGTTCGCCAATGTGCACATCCTGCTGTATCCCACGCGGGTGCAGGGGGAAGAGGCGGCGGGCGAAATAACCTCGGGGATCGAGGCGCTGGACCGGCTCGGGATGGACGTCATGATCGTGGGCCGGGGAGGCGGTTCGCTTGAAGACCTTTGGCCCTTCAACGAAGAGGCTGTGGTGCGCGCGATTCACAAAGCCCAGACGCCCGTCATCAGCGCCGTGGGCCACGAGGTGGATGTCACCCTGTCCGACTATGTAGCCGATGTGCGCGCGCCTACCCCTTCAGCGGCCGCGGAGCTAGTGGTTCAGGAACAACAGGCGCTTGCGGACCGGGTGCGCAATCTGGAACGGGCCTTGGCCAAGGCGCTTACGAGGCGGCTGGAGTCGGCCCAGCAGCGGTTGCGGTTAGCGCGGAACAGCTACGTCTTCCGCCGCCCCGAGAAGGAACTCTTGCGTCAGCGCCGGCAAGCCGCCGACGAGGCGCGCATGCGGCTGGATGACGCCATGAACACGTTACTCCAGGACCGCGCACAGCGGCTTCAAGGCGCGCGCCGTTCGTTGGCGCTTCTGTCGCCTGGGAACCAGGTTCGCCGGGCGCGGGAGCAATGGAAAAACCTCAGCCGCCGGTTGCTGGCGGTTGGACCTGCCGCGCTGAGGGAGAAACGAAACCAGCTTTCCCCGTTGGCGGCGCAACTCGACGCATTCAGTCCGCTCAAGATCTTGTCGCGGGGTTATTCGCTGACGTGGAAGCACCCCGGCGGAGCGCTGGTCCGGGATGCAAGCGAGTTGCGGGAAGGGAACCAAGTCTGTACGCGGTTTGGCCAGGGGCGCGTCATTGCCACTGTGGATCAGGTTATAAAGGAAGACGATGAGCGAGAATAAGACAGAAGCCGAACACGATAAGCCCAGCTTCGAGAAAGACCTCGAGAAATTGGAGGAAATCGTGCACGCCTTGGAGGAAGGCGGCCTTTCCTTGGACGAATCCCTGAAGCGGTTTGAAGAAGGCATTCGCTTGTCCAAACGGTGTGAAAAGGCGTTGACGGAAGCCGAGAAGAAAATCGAAATGCTTACCAAGAACGCGGAGGGCGAACTGGAGGCGGAGCCCTTCGACGAGGCGGCCGTGGCGCCGGAGGGGAACGAGAAGACCGGAGCAACTGAGATGGGGACAGCACAGCCGGCGGGTGAAACGGCCAAGTGGGAGCCTGAGTCGCCCGAGGCAGACGAAGATGACTACGATGAAGATGGGGGGTTGTTGTTTTGATGGACGTTTCCGCGTACTTGAAGGAGAAGGCGGCCCGCACGGAACAGGCGCTCGAGGCGTATTTCGACTCATGGAACGGCGCGCCCCCGCAACTGGTGGAGGCGATGCGGTACAGCCTTTTTGCCGGCGGCAAGCGGCTGCGGCCTGGGTTGGTCTTGGGAGCCGCCGAGATCGTGAGCGGAGACGATGCCGCGGCGCTTCCGGCGGCATGTGCCGTTGAGATGATTCACACGTATTCGCTCATCCACGACGATTTGCCCTCAATGGATGACGATGACCTGCGGCGGGGCCGCCCAACATCCCATATCGTTCACGGCGAAGCAATGGCCATACTCACGGGCGACACGCTTTTGGCCATGGCGTTCGACGTGGTATCGCGCTCCGGCAACGCGGCGGTGGTGAGCGAGATCGCCCGCGCCGCTGGGGTGGAAGGGATGGCCGGCG
>PUOI01000371.1 GCA_003552765.1 Candidatus Hydrogenedentota bacterium
ACAGGATTGACACGATGAAGCCGCGCGACGGGTTAAGCATTCGTACAGCCACGCGCCCCAAATGTGTTGACACCCGAAGTGAATGCGCTAAGAGGTGGCATGGCCTTCCAGGCCATGAATCACGGGCTGGGAAGCCCGTGCTACGTCTCCGCCAAGAATAGGGGTTACCTGCAATTCAAAGAAAGAGCACACGCCTTCGCGTTGTGAGGGGTGCGGCGTTGGAGACACAAGCCCAGGGTTTGTGCCACAATCACAGCCCCGGCCACGAGGCCGGTTGCTTTCATTCCTGTGCTCGGATAGGATGCGCCGTATGGGTTCCGTAACGTCAAAATCTGAAGAGACAGCCAGTTTCGCCGGGATCTTCGCTCAGTCCGTCTCGGAATTGCCGGGCATCGGTTCGAAACGCATGGAAGCGCTGGAGCGCCTTGGCATCCGGACGGTGGGCGATTTGCTGTATCACCTCCCGCGCGATTACCAGGATCGGCGCGCGCTTTCGGACGCGGCGTCGTTGCGCGAGGGCGAGGATGTCACCGTGTTCGCCGAGGTCCAGGCGATCCGCCTTCAACGCTTGCGAGGCCGGAAGAAGCTGGTCGTGGCCACGCTCGCCGACGCGACGGGAACGGTGGGCGCGACGTGGTTCGGCCAGGCGCATCTCGTTCGCCTCTTGCAACCGGGCAGCCGGGGGTACTTCACCGGCCGCGTGGGACGCTACAAGGGACTGAACCTCCAGAATCCGGCGTACGAACTCGTAACCGGCGAGGACGGCCCCAGCATTCACGCGGATCGCATCGTCCCCATCTACCCCGCGGCCGAGGGCCTCTCCCAACGGATGCTGCGCCAATGGGCGGCGGACGCGCTGGACCGGTTGCCGAGCGGTATGCGGGATCCCTTGCCCGAGGACATCCGCGCACGGCTCGGCCTGCCCGACTTGGCCGCCGCGTTGCGCACGGCGCATTTCCCGCCGGAACAGCGCCGCGCCGGGGAAGCGGGGGACCGCTTGGCGTTCGAGGAACTGCTTGGGCTCCAGCTCGGGGTCTTGCAGCAGCGCATCCTCCGCCATGAGGGCGAACAAGGCGTGCAACACGTCACCGACGGTCCGCGTCTGGAGGCGCTGCGGAATTCCTTTCCCTATGCGCTCACCAACGCCCAAGCGCGCGCCGTGTCCGAGATTCTCGGCGACATGGCCTCGCCCCATCCCATGGCGCGGCTGCTTCAAGGCGATGTCGGCTGCGGGAAGACGGCGGTGGCGCTGCACGCAGTGGCGGCGGCGGTCGATGGCGGGTATCAGGCCGCCGTGATGGCCCCGACGGAGGTGTTGGCTGGACAGCATTTCCTGAACATGCACGAAGCGTTGACGCCGCTGGGCATCGAAGTCGCGCTCCTCACGGGCTCCACGCGCGACAGCGCCATCACGCGGCAAGAGCTGGCCAGCGGGGCCATCCCCGTCGTGGTGGGCACTCATGCGCTCGTGCAAGACACGACGGCGTTTCACAACCTCGGTCTGGTCGTCGTCGATGAACAGCACCGGTTCGGCATCGTGCAACGCAGCGCGCTGGAGGACAAGGGGGCCGCTCCCGACCTCCTCCACATGACGGCCACCCCCATTCCCCGCACGTTGACGCTGACCCTTTACGGCAGCATGGACCTGACCATCATCGACGAGATGCCGCCGGGACGGCGTCCGGTGAAGACGCGGCGTCTGCCCCCTGAGAAGGAGCCGGGCTTGCTGGAGTACATCGTGCGGCAGGCGGAGGCGGGCTTCCAGACCTATTACGTTTGCCCGCTCATCGAGGAATCCGAAAACAGCGAACTGACCCCGGTCACCCAGCGGTACGCGGAACTCGCGGGCGGTCCGCTGGCGTCCGTGCGCACGGCCCTCCTCCACGGGCGCATGGCCCCGGCGGAGAAGGAAGAGGTCATCCGCCGGTTTCGCAAGGGCGAGGTGGATGTCTTGTTCTCGACCACGGTCATCGAGGTTGGCGTGGACGTGCCCGCCGCCACGACCATGGTCATCGAGGACGCGGCGGGATTTGGTTTGACGCAACTCCATCAGCTGCGCGGACGCATCGGCCGGGGCGCGGAACAGGCCTACTGTTTCCTGCTCGGGCAAGCCTCCACGGAAGAGGGCAAGAAACGGCTCGAAGTGTTGCGCCAAACCGAAAGCGGATTTGATATCGCCGAGGCCGATCTCTCTCTGCGCGGACCGGGCGAATTGCAAGGACTGCGCCAAGCGGGGCTCGACGAATTGCGCGTGGCCGATCTTCTCGGTGACCAGCGTTGGCTGGACTTGGCGAGACGGGAAGCGCAGGGTATCCTGGAGCGCGATCCCCATCTTGAGGCGCCCGAACACGCGTTGTTGGCGGAACGCGCGAAGCGCTATCAAGACCTCGCCCTATAGCGGTTCATGAGACGCGTTTTTCCCCTTCTACCCGTTCCTGTGGGAAGTGAATCCTCAGGTTACGGAACAGTTGGTGGAAGCTATATGGGATACGCACGTTGGAGATTGGAGTGTCCTGGACATAAAACGTATGGGTCCCTTTACTAGTGAGTTAGACCGGCCGGTG
>PUOI01000139.1 GCA_003552765.1 Candidatus Hydrogenedentota bacterium
GAGGCCAAATCCACGCGCTTTGTCATGCCGTCGAGCCGCAACTCCTCCAGGTCCAGGATGTTCCGCTCATGGCTCAGAATGGGCTCCATGCCGGTGCGAATCAAATCAATCTCGGCTTGGATTACAGCGAGGGCGTGCTCCACCTCTTGGGGATCGGTCCGGATGACGTGGGCTACTGTCTGGCCCGCCGTCACCTCGTCAAAAGGGCCCACCTCAAGCGGTCCCAGGGCGCCGTTGGCCGGGCTGGCCACCGTCGCGCGCACCGTCTCCGCCTTACCCACCATCATGGGGGCGGCGATGTGTTGACGCCAGATCGCCACGGCCGCGCCCGCGGCGATGATAAACACCACCACGGGTATGACCCGCATCCGAAAGCTTCGCCACCGCTCCGCCAGCGGGATGGGAATGGGCCTATGTGAAGGGGAAGGCATCCTATATCTCCGATTCTTCCTCGGCCCTCATGCCGGAAACGCGGGACACGCCCGCCGTGCTTTGGACATCACTCAGCAGATCCTCGACGCGTTTGGGATCGCGCAGCAACAGCCGGTAAGAGAAGTCCGTGCCCGTCCCGGCTTCCCGGGTGCGTTGGCTGGCGCAAATGGTCTTTCGGCTATGGCGTTTCAAAAGGGACTCCACCAAGCTAGCCTCGGACAAGGGGCGATCCCAATGGAAATTCAGGATGTAATCGTAGCGGTGGCGGGTTCCGAAGCCGGTGTACCACAGATAAATCAGCACCAGAGCCATGATGGCGCACCCCATCGTGGCTGTGGCGTAGCGGAAGGTGCCGCATCCCATCCCAAGCACGATCACGCCTAGGATGTAGCTGGTGTCCAGGGTGTCGCGCAGGATGTTCCGGAACCGCACGATGGCGAACACCGCCATCAGTCCAAACGCCGTGACGATGTTGTTGGACAGCACCATCATGACCAAGGAAACGATGACGGGAATCAGCACCAGCGAATTCACGAACGTCCGCGAATAGCTAAGGCCGGAATGGGTCATGATGTAGACCCATGCGATGACCTGGCCACACACAAATGCGAGAAGAAGCCCCAAGACCGTTTCCGGAACGCTCACTGGGGCGGCGGTGTAATCGCTTCTAAAGAACCACTCAACCAAAGCCTTAATCCTGGTAAGAAAATGCCCCCACTATACAATATGGACTAGCATCATATATAGGTGGCATGCCACGTATCCAACTGGTCCAACGGCGCACTGGCGATGCCATCTACGTACTTACCCGCCGACCGCTGACGCAATCCGAAAGCCTGGACCATTTCTCGCACCCAGCGGGGAACGCGATCGGTGAATTTTATTTCGAATATCACATTATTCCCGAAAGCATACACAGGTTCCTGGAGGCGCGTGGAAAGCTCCAAATTATACTGAGGTTCGCTTCGCACCTCTCGATCAAAGGTGATGCGAAGCGAGTTATCATGATCCACAACCCAAGCTTCCCGTCTATAGGCGATGTGCGCCTTGGGAGAAGCATTAAGCTCGTTAAGCCGCCGGAAAAACTCCTGCACAGCCGCAAGCCCTTCCGGCGTGGGCTCGGCGAGATCCTCCATCACGGGCATTTGCCCGGCCAGCAAGCTCTCCACCGACTGGCGCTCCACTTTACCTCTCAGCTTCGATATGGCGCTCTCACTACGCCGCTTAATCTCAAAGTAAACTGGGGCGTTATCGCCCTGTTCGTAAAAGCGCAACCGCATTTTATAACGATTTCTATCGCCGTTAATGGTGGAGCGGTAAAGCCGGAGATCCTCGGAGTCAAGGTACAGACTGTGAACGGGATAGGATAAATCGGGCTGTGTGGCGCCATACTCATCCAAGGTGAGATAAGCCTGCAAGAAATCCCGGATTTTTACAGCTATATCATCCTGGATGACATACTTTAACTCAAAGCGCTGCCTTTGCACCTTATCCCTCGGCATGAAGCATTCTCTCCTGTTACAGACCGATGATACTGTTAACAATAGTCTAACATAATCGGCCACACGGCGCCTTTGTTCTGCTTTCTCCAACAAGGATGAAGCCTGGAAGCCTTCCGTGACGTCCCCCCATGGCTAGGGTGGCCATGCCGCTTTCTTGAAGGAAGCCTGAGGTACCGGCGCGCATCACCGCGGGGACGGCCTCGGCTGTTCGGATAGCAGTTTTGGGCGCGCCAGTGTTGATCGCGCCACTATTGAGTGTGAGATTATAGCAGCAATCGGCTGTGTTCCGCGAACGAAGGGCTCAAGAAACGTCGAGTAGGGAGAACGGAGGGCAGCGCGCGTAACGCGGATGCGGGGCGCTGACGAACAGAAAGGAGGCCATCATGTGGCGAGGGATGTGTATCGTGGGATGCTTGGGAGCGCTGGTGTTGGTTGGGGGCGCGGCGTCCGCGCAGGGAATAGCGTTGCCCCCCTTGGACGAGGTGAACACGGAGGAGGGATGGCGGCTGTCCGATGGGGAGGGCGAGGCGTTCGTGGAGGACGGCGAACCGGTCCTTTCCGTGACGGGCGCCGGCGATGACTTCACCTTCTGGCGGACGCCGGAGTTGGACCTCGAACC
>PUOI01000214.1 GCA_003552765.1 Candidatus Hydrogenedentota bacterium
GGTCCTCTTTCCCTGCTCCTGGGCGATAATGGGACCGGGAAAAGCACCATCTTCGATGTGTTGGAAACGCTTCGGGATTTTGTCACGAATCCGTACCATACTTCAGCGGCTTTCCCGGCGCACACTCTGACGGCGTGGGACAAGCGGCGGGAGCAAACCTTCGAGCTGGGCATCCTCCGCAACGAGGGGCAATACACCTATCGCTTGGTTATTGAGCACGCCGAGGACCACGCAAAGAATCGCATCAAATTGGAGCAACTCTCCGGGGAGGGAGTTTTGCTTTATCAGTTCGAGGACGGCATGGCCCATCTCTACCGGGACGACGGAACGGAAGGCCCCGCTTTTCCGTTTGATTGGTCACGGTCCGCCCTTGGAACTATCCCCGAACGGCAAGACAATACGCGGCTAACCTGGTTTCGCAGACGTCTGGAGCGTGTTTTCGTTCTCTCTCCGGTCCCCTTACACATGGTAGGGCATACAGAAGGAGAAACCTGGCGGCCCGATCGACGCCTTGGTGATTTTGCTTCGTGGTTGAAGCATCTATCCAATGATATGGAGTTTGGCGGTCGACTAAAAGAGAAGCTTCAGCCCGTGTTGGATGGATTCGCCGGTATGCGCTTCAAGCCCACCGGAGACATGGCGAGGGAGTTGCGCTTCAAATTCGATTACACGGAAACGGATATGGAGCAAAGGGAAGAGTTCTGGGTTCCGTTTGGCCGTCTAAGCGATGGGCAACGGTGTCTGACGGCGCTCTACACCGCCTTGCTTTGGCTCGGCGAGAGCCCCGGCGCCACCCTGCTTTGGGACGAGCCCAGCAACTTCGTCTCCTTGCGGGAGATTCAGCCGTGGTTGTCGGGCGTGCAGGACATGGTGGAGGAGCAAGGCCGGCAGTGCATGTTCATTTCTCATCATCCCGAGCTAATCAATACCCTGGCCGGCGAACATGGCGCCTACTTCTACCGGGAAACCGGGGGGCCGGTGCGTGTAAAGCGGTTTGAATGGAAACCCGAGGACATGTCACCGGCTGAGATCGTTGGGCGCGGGTGGGAGGAGTGATGCCGAGAAAACGGAAGGGGGTGCGGATAGTCATCGTTGCCGAAGACGAACGGCTGCGCATATTCGCTAGGAAAACGCTTGAGGCGTTCGGGTTTCATCGGCGCGAGATATATGAGCGGGTAGATCATCCGAAAGAGGGAGCCGGTTCTGGAAAGCAATACGCTGAGAAGAAATCTGTGGAGGAGTACAAGGCGTACCGCTCCAAGTCCTCAAGAGGCGAAAACGTGGCCCTCATCCTGGCAACCGATGCGGATGAGCAAACCGTGCCGGACCGGGCGAAGAAGCTCGATCAACAGCTATCGGCGTCGGGCCTGCAAAGAAATGCCAATGACGCTGTTCCTTACTGGATTCCCAAGTGGCATGTGGAAACCTGGGGCTTGTACTTGACCGTCGATCAGAACGTGAATGAGTACACGCAATACAAGCGCCGAGAGAAAGAGATCGACTGGGGCCAAACAGGGAAGGGCTTTGTTTCGGAGTACCGGCAATTCAAACAGCAACCGTCCCTTACAACATTGTCTTCGCTTAGGATTGCATACGGCGAAACACAACGTCTGAGCGTTTGAAGACTACCGGTGATAAACAGTTCGCGCTTGGGCCTTGGGCTTGGTACAATACCGCGCCATGACTACGAAGAGGACGATACATCGTTGCGTTTGGACCTTACTTGCGGCAGTGATGCTGACGGCGTGCCAGACCGTTTGTTTTGGCACGGGAAACCCCGGAAGGATAGACCATCGACAGACGGCGGAGGGGCAGACTGTTTCTCCAGCGGCGCTGGAGACGGCCAATCTGCACTCCCCTTCGGCTACGGAGAATCCCAGCCGCGATAATGCCATTTTTGTTTACGGGGGCGAGTGGACGGATACCCGTTTCGTGGAGATCCTCCAATTGGACACCGATTTCCAGGATTCCTATCTCGGAACCGTGGGCCTATCCCGTACGTTCCACCGCTTCAACCGGCATCTAGATCTGGAGGGGGAGGCGAACCTCACGCGGCATTGGGGTAAGCAGGACCACTTCGAGCTGAACGCCGCGCTCAATTTGCGCTGGAACACCTTCCCTTGGGACCGGTTTGTCGATACCTCCCTTGCTTATGGGTTGGGGCCTTCGTACGCCTTTGGCCGGCCCTACATCGAAGAACGCCGCCGCCGTCCGGTGAGCCGGTTGCTTGTTTTCATGGTAACGGAGGTGACTGCGGGACCGCCGGCTCAGTGGGAGTCCCCGTGGGAGGCATTGGTCCGGATCCACCACCGTTCCGGGGCCTTTGGGGCAGTGAGCGATGCAGGCGGATCCAATTTCATCACCAC
Organism: Candidatus Hydrogenedentota bacterium; assembly: GCA_003552765.1. Lineage (GTDB taxonomy): Bacteria > Hydrogenedentota > Hydrogenedentia > Hydrogenedentales > SLHB01 > SKRY01. Next base: position 2,367 of record PUOI01000214.1, read on the forward strand.
GGGCCTCCGCTACAGGTTTTAAGCGCGCTCTGGCGTTGTACAAGCCGGGCGGGGTTAAGGACAGAGATTCAGAATGGCCATATGACTGGGATAAGTACCATGGCCATGATGAACAGCAGGACGTTCAGGGGGAGTCCCACTCTTACGAAATCGCTGAACCGGTATCCGCCGGGACCGTAGATCA
>PUOI01000156.1 GCA_003552765.1 Candidatus Hydrogenedentota bacterium
CGGCTGGGATTGTCCCGCCAGAAATCATCGAGCCGGTCCCGCCAATGATAATGGGTGAAATCCAGGCCGTATAGAAACTGGACCGCGCGTTCGCGGGCGCGCCTGCGGATCTGTGGGCTGCTTCCCTTCACAGTTGTCCCATCAAATTGACCATCTCGATGGCCGACACACCGGCGTCGAAACCCTTGTTGCCCGCCTTGGTCCCCGCCCGTTCAATGGCTTCCTCGATGGTGTGCGTGGTTAGCACGCCGAAGATGACGGGCACCCCGGTTTGAAGCGCGACCTGGCTGATGCCCTTGGCCGCTTCCCCGGCCACGTACTCGAAGTGCGGCGTGCCGCCACGAATGACGGCGCCCAGCGTGATCACGGCGTCGTAGTTCTTGGATTCGGCCATCCGGCGCGCGACGACGGGAAGCTCGAAGGAGCCCGGGGCCCATGCCACAGTGATATCCTCGTCGCGCGCGCCATGGCGCAACAGGGCGTCCAGGCACCCCTCGAGGAGTTTGCCGCTGATGAACTCATTGAAACGCGACACGGCGATTCCGAATTTTGTGCCGGAGCAAACCAGTTCGCCTTGAATTACCTTCGCCATTCGATCATGATCCTTCCGCTTTGTGGAGCCACGCGGCGCAATTACTTGTAGAGGTGGCCCATCTTCTCGATCTTGGTTTGAATATAGCGTTCATTGATGGGATTGGGGGGAATCTCTATGGGAACGCGGCCTGTCACTTCTAGGCCGTGGCCTTCAAGGCCCGCGCGTTTCACGGGGTTGTTGGTGATGAGCCGCATCCGGTGGACGCCGAGATCCCGCAGGATTTGGGCGCCAATCCCGTATTCCCGGGGGTCGGGGTCAAAACCCAGGTGGACATTCGCCTCGACGGTGTCCATGCCTTGATCCTGTAGTTCGTAGGCCTTGATCTTGTTCACCAAACCGATGCCCCGGCCTTCCTGTCTCATGTAAACCAGCACGCCGGCCTCCGATTCGCCGATGAGCTTCATTGCCTTGCGGAGCTGACCGCCGCAATCGCAACGCAACGAGCCGAGGCAGTCCCCCGTAAGGCACTCGCTGTGAACACGGACAAGCACGTCGTCTTTTCCCGCCACGTCGCCCTTCACCAAGGCCAAGTGCTGCTGATCGTCGATGCTTGTCTCGTATACCACAAGGCGAAAGTCGCCGTACTCGGTTGGCAGCGTGGTCGACGCCACGCGTTGAACCAGACTCTCATACCGGCGCACATGCTGAATGATGTGCTCAATCGCGCATATCTTGACGCCGTGTGTCTTGCTGAACTCGACGAGCTGAGGCAGACGGGCCATGGAGCCGTCCTCGTTCATGATTTCACATATGACCGCCGCCGGTGTTAGCCCCGCCAACCGGCATAGGTCAACCGAGCCCTCGGTCTGGCCCGCGCGCACGAGCACCCCGCCCTTCCGGGCGCGCAGGGGAAACACGTGCCCCGGCCGCACCAGGTCCGGCGGAGTGGTGGCGGGATCAATGGCCACCTGGATCGTGCGAGCCCGGTCATGGGCGCTGATGCCGGTGCTCACGCCCGTGGCGGCTTCTATGCTCACGGTGAAGGCCGTCCCGAATTGTGACAGGTTCTCCGTGGTCATGGGGGGGAGGCGCAGTTCCTTCACGCGCTCGGGCGTCAGCGCCAGACAGATCAAGCCGCGCCCGTGGGTAGCCATGAAATTGATGGCTTCCGGCGTGACGTGTTCCGCCGCAATCACGAGGTCGCCCTCGTTCTCGCGATCCTCGTCATCCACCAGGATGATCATCTTGCCCTGCCGGAGGTCTTCAAGGACCTCTGGAATAGGGGCGAAAGGAGTTTCCATATTTATGCAAAGCCCTGTTTCTTGAGCGTTTCCATGGTCAAACCGCCGCCACCCATGCTGTTCTTGAGGAATTGGTAGACCTGTTTGCTGATCATGTCGGCTTCAAGGTTCACGGGGTGGCCGGGACGTTTCGCCTTGAGCGTCGTCTTGTCGAGTGTGGCGGGGATGAGCGCCACGCTGAACGTATCGCCCACGGGTTCGACAATGGTCAGACTGATGCCGTCCACCGCGATGGAGCCCTTGGGGGTGAGGTAGCGCGCCACCTCGTTGGGGGCCTGGAATTCCCACACCGCGAACTCGCCTTGCGTTTCCACTTTGGTCACCCGGCCCACGCCATCCACGTGACCTTGGACAAAATGGCCGCCAAAACGCCCGCCCGCGCCCATGGCGCGTTCCAGATTGACCGCGTCGCCGGGTTTCAGATCGCCGAGGGTCGTCCGGCTCAGCGTTTCGGGGGATACTTGAACCACGAAGTCCTCCTCGTTTATCGCCACCGCCGTCAGGCACACGCCATCCACCGCGACGCTATCGCCTTCGGCCAGGTCACCCAGCACGGTCTCGGCCAGAATGCTCATTTCCTGTCCGGAACAGCGCGCCACGGCGCCAATTTCTTCGACAAGACCCGTAAACATGGCTAATCCCTCCGCAACAACGGCGAGGGGGCGGCCCCCGCATCCTTCACATACGCTTCTATCAGAATGTCCTCGCCGACGGGCTGGGCCGTCATGCGTTCAAGGGGAATCGCGTCGCGCATGAACTCGACGCCCTTGCCCTCCACGGCGGTCACCGCGTCTTGGCCGCCGGCGATCTTGGGTGCGATGAAAAACATGACTTTGTCAACCAGACCCGCCTCAAAAACCGAGGCGAGCGTCGCCCCGCCGCCTTCCACCAAAACGGACGTAACCTCGCGCCGGCCGAGTTCCCGCATCACGTGAATCATGTCCACGCCTCCGGGGCCGGGGGGCGCATGAATGGTCACGGCTGCCCCTTTGAAGCTCCGTCCCTCGGGGAGCACCACCCACGTGGGCGCGTCGCTATCGAGGTGAAACACATGGTGGCGCTCGTCCAGATACTCCTCCGCATCCACCAAAACCCGTATGGGGTCCCGGCCGCCGCCTTCGGGCAAGCGCGTGGTCAAACTTGGGTCGTCGGTCATCACGGTGCGGCTGCCGGCGAGGATGGCGTCCAACTCGTTGCGCAGCCGGTGAACCCAGGCCCGCGACGCCTCACCGGTTACCCATTTCGAGTCCCCGCTCCACGTCGCAATCTTGCCGTCCAAGGTCATGCCGCATTTCGCGGCGACGAACGGCAGGCCCGTGGTGATGTATTTGACGAAGACTTCGTTGAGTTGGCGCGCCTCGGCTTCCAGTAGACCCACCTCGACCAAAATGCCCGCGTCGCGCAAGCGGCGGATGCCTTGGCCGCACACCCTTGGGTTGGGATCTTCCATGGCCACCACCACCCGTTTCGGCTGGCGCTCGACAAGAAGATCCGCGCAGGGCGGCGTCCGGCCCGTGTGCGCGCAAGGCTCCAGATTGAGATACAGCGTCGCATCCCGTATATCGCCGCCCGCCGCCTCGATCGCCTTTACCTCGGCGTGCGCCAGCCCAGCGGCCTCATGGCGCGCTTCCCCCGCGACCGCGCCGTCCCGAACCACCACGCAACCCACCATGGGGTTGGGGCTTGTGCGCCCGCGCGCCCCGGCGGCCAGCTCAAGGACCCGCCTCATGTAGGTTTCATCAGTATCCATATATAGCGAAAGCCCCGGCAAGGCATGGGGGACCTCCGGGGCATAAGCGGCTCGCCGCGCCTTCTCTCATCCGGACTCTGACCGTCGGCCCCGGAATTTCACCGGATCCTGCGCCGTGCTGGCGCTCGCGGGCTATTACCGCCGGTGGGGAATTTCACCCCGCCCCGAAGACGCTCCAAATCAAATCATTGGCGTAGCTACTATGATTCTAGCAAGGGCGGACGGTTCTGTCAAAAGCTTGGCGGCCATAAGGCGCAGGGTTGGCGCGGAAGCGGGTGAGAAAACCGGGGCCATGAGGCAGAAGGCCAGGGGCGCAACGGGCGGGAACGCGCAGAGGGTGGGGTGAGGCCGTGCGCCACGCCGCGGCGATTCGCGCGTGGCGCCGCCCCTGTATTCTTAACACTGTCTGCCGGGTTAGCGGAGGAAGTCCATTAAGCTGGGCTGAATGACCCGCGCGCCCGCCATAAGCGCGGATTCGAAGGCATTGGTCTGGGCGTTAAGTTCGACGATGGTCTCGGCGAAATCGGCGTCGATCGTGTCGGACAGCAATTGCTGGTACTGTAGATTGAAATCCTCCGTGTCCTCTCCAACACGTTCGAGCCGGTTCTCCATGGCGCCCACGCGGGAAAGGGCGGTGAGGAGTTGTTCTTGCACGCCCTCCAATTCACCCAGACTCTGGTCTTTCAACGTGTCCTGGTCCCCGCTCCGCATGCTATCCCGGATGGTAATCAAGGTCTCGAAGATGTCCTGTTTATCCTGAAAGACCCGGTCCCCGGTCTCGTTCACGGTTACGCGGACACCCTCCGAAATGCGGGTCTGGACGGCCTCGCTGTTGCCTTCATAGGTCACGGATTCGATGTCGCCGGAGACTTCGTTGCGTTCCACGCTGAACGCCGGTGAACCGCTGCGGGAACCCGCGAAAATGTGGCGGCCGTTCGTCTGTTTGTTTGAAAGGACAACAGTCTCTTCCAGCAATTCGTTCATTTCCTCGGCGATGGCGTCCAACTGGGGCTGACCTTGCGTTCCCGTGGAGGCTTGCAGCGTAAGCTCACGAACGCGATGCATGCTGTCCACCAAGGTTTGTATCGTCGCGCCGGTCTCCACCAGCACGGGACCGGCGTTGCCGATGTTTTTGCTGAATTGCTCGTTTCTGTTAATGGAACTGCGCGTGGCGGTGGCCCGGTGCATCGCAATCGGATCGTCCGAGGGCGTGTTCACCTTGCGGCCGGTGCCAAGCCGCTGTTGAAGGTCAAAGATGCGATCCTGGCTGGCCGCGATATTCCGCAGCGATCGCTGCACCATCAAGCCCTGTGTGACACGGAGTGTGCCCATGTGTGTTCTCCTAGCCCCGTTGATCAAGCAGCGCCGGCCCACAGGGGACGTGAACCGGTTCTTGGCCTCGGGCATCGTAACGGCCCATGTCTGTGTCGCCAGCCCATTCAATGATGATGTTCAGGCAGGATTTCGTCCACCTCGCGGAATGGCGCAGTAGCCGGTTGTTCTCCGCCACAATGCGCTGCGTTTCGTCCAAGGTTGATTGCATCATGCCTTGGAAATGCGCCATGTGGGAACGCCAAGGTTCCGGCGCCACCTCAATCAAGGCGGTCAGGGTGTGCCGTTCCGGCGGCAAGCCGTAAGCCTTGACGAGTTCATGGATAAGGCTCAAGCGTTCGGTTTCCGCTCCCGCGGACTCGCGAATGATGTCCTCAATATCGAGCGTGCGCTCTTCGAGCGTATCACGTTCCCCGTTCAGCAATGCCGCGCGTTGAGCCGCGACCAAGGATTGGACCTGCTGTTGACGCTCCAATTCCGAGTCAAATACCCGGCACAATGCCTCGAATACCTGTTCCATGATGAACCCCCGCGCAATTCCTATTCAACGATACTAAAACCCAGACCCTCGCCGGCGCCTGTGGGCGTCGCGTCTCCGGGCCTGGATGGCTCCTTTATGCCTTTATTGTCGGCGGGATCGCGATGAATCTTTAGCCCGTGGTTCCGGCCTGAAGATTGGGTGTAAGTTGTTATTCCAGGGGGCCAAAAAAACAAATGGATCATGGAAGCAACTCAGACAAGGAGCGCTTGAAGTAGAGTAGTGGGCGAAAGACGCGCCGGAGGCGCGATAGCAAGTAGCCTGGGGCAAGCGAAGCGCAGCCCCAGGTAAGAGGTTTCCCACGAACCGGTCCTGAAGGGACCGAAGCGGCCACCGGCCCCTTTTCTTCCGTCCCTTCAGGACGGACATGGGGGGCGGGGACATCCACCCTGGGGCTGCGCTTCGCTTGCCCCAGGCTACTTGCTCAAGCGCTTTCAGCGCCTTGTACGCCTTTGGTTAAGCTATTAATGACGTAGCATGAAACGCGATCTGGCTCAAGCCTGAAATATGCCGTCATACGCGAGCATTACGCATCCATCGCGTTCGCTAAGTACTCAATATATAAGCTTACGGCGAAAAAAACACTTGGAACTACGGTTTAGCGCGGGGGGGGGCGCCAGGGCAGAATCTGCTGCGGGCGGGAAGGCGCGGCAGGCGTTTAGCGAGCGCCGTCACTGTTCGGTGGGCGGGGGCGTGTCCGTCTCTTGGGGTTGTTGCTCGTGGAGGGTGTGCTGCATTTCGCCAATGCGGAGCTGTTCCTCAAGGGCCTGCGCCAATCCGAGTTGGCCGCTTTCGGCCCACTGTTCGGCCAGCACGTCGTCCATTAGCTCTTCGTACATGCGCATGGCGGGCGTCTCCGGGAATAACCCATCATCGGGTATGGTCTTGCGCATCTCCTGCAAGAGCATGTAGGCGAAGAAGCGCTCCATTTCCTTGAAGGCCAGCTTCTCCCGCGCGGCGTCTTGTTCCACGCCGTCCATGTGGACCGCGAATTGGTTCGCTAGAGGATTGACGTAGAGCATGCTACATGATCTCCAGGTCCGCTTGGAGGGCGCCGGCATGACGCAGCGCCTGAAAGATGGCGATCATGTCCCGCGGCGTTACCCGAAGGTTGTTGAGCGCGGCGGCCACTTCAGCGGCGGATGCGCCCTCGACGGGCATCAAGTGAGCTTCTTCCTCCGTGACTTCGATATCGACGATTTCCTGCTCGACGGGATCGGCATCGGTGAAAGGCTCCGGCATGGCGACGACGGGCTGCGTGGCGATCTGAATGCTCAGATTGCCGTGCGCGACTTGCACGGGCTTTATCATGACATCGCCGCCAACGACGATTGTTCCCGTTCGTTCATTGATGACGACCCTGGCCACGGATTCGCTTTCCACCTCCAGGCTCTGAAGTTCGGCGATGAACCCCGTCAGGTTTCCCTGGCGATTCTGGGGGATTTGCACGGTAACGGAACCGGCGCCGTAGGCCACGGCCGATTGAGGCGCGATTTCTTCGTTGATGACCTGCTGGATGTTGCTGGCTGTCCGGAAATTGGGCTCTTTCAAGAGAAGGGTAATCCGTTCGCCATCCGTGATGTTGGTGGGAATCTCGCGTTCGATAAATGCCCCCATGGGTATTCGGCCCGCAGTCACATGATTACGCTGGACGCCAGCCCCGTTGCCCCCCACGTCAAAGCCGCCCACCGACACGGGGCCTTGGGCGACCGCGTACACGTTGTTGTCAATCCCGTAGAGGAGGGTTTCCATGAGCAGGCCGCCTTCCAGGCTGTCCGCATCGTACAGCGAGCTGACTTGGACATCGACCCGCGTTCCGGCCTTGCCGAAGGCGGGAACCTCCGAGGTCACCATGACGATCGCCGAGTTATCGGAACTCAGGTCGCCGAGCGAGTCTACCCCGATGTCCATGCGATCCAGCATCCGCTGTTGCGCCACGATGGCCGCCTCGCTGCTGTCACCGGTGCCGTCCAACCCAACGACAATGCCGATCCCGCGGAGGTGGTTGCCCCGGGCGCCCTGAATCTCGCATATGTCGCCAATGCGAGCGGCGCCAGCGGTGAACGCCACGCTAAAAAGGGCCACGGCCAGAACGGCCACGTTTCGATATGCTGTTCCGGATTTCATTGTCGAAGCTTCCTCTTACTTGCCGCCATGCTTAGTACGCTGTCCGCCTTCGAATTGCGGGTAGCCCCTATTCCTTAACCTAGTGTGACACGGGCTTCCAGCCAGTAGATTCATGGCCGGGAAAGCCATACCGCCTTTAGACGCGTCCACGCTGGCGGTCAACACGTCTTAGAACGGTGAGAACCAATCCAGAAACCGGGTGAGCAGGCCACGGCGCTGGTTATTCCACAGGGGGCCTTCCCCTTTGAGGTCGAGGTCCACATTTGCGACCTGCGTCGAGTTCACCGTGTTCCGTGTGGTCACGTCGCGCGGCCGAACGGTGCCCCGCAGGGCGAGTTCGGTATCCTCACGGTTGATGCGGATCTTCTTGTTGCCTTCGATGACAATGTTGCCATTGTCCGTTACTTCCTTCACGACACAACTGATGGTGGTCCGCAGCATGTTGGCGCGTTCGGTGCTTCCCCGTGCGCGGTGTTCGTTATCAACGTCGATGTCCCAGTTCGGAAGCTGGCCCGGTTGCATGATGCCGAAGCCGTCCGGCCTGTCCGCCACGAGAAAACGGTTCTGCGCCTCGCGCGCCTGGGATTGAATGCCGCCGCGCCGTTGGGTGTTCGTGTTGGCCTCGGTCTCGGCTGTCAGCGACTCCTCCACCAGCACGGTAATGATGTCGCCTTCCTTGAACCGTTGTTGGCGCTGAGATATCAACGTGCCTTGTTCTTGTACGGCGGCGTTGAACAGCGAACCGGCCCCAGCGGTCCACGCCATACACCCGGTCATGATTGCAGCAATGGCTATGCGCATCCTATCGTCCTCCTTTGAAACTGATTACAACAACACCTACTCCACGAGCACCGTGCCATCTTCCCGCACGATTCCCATGAACTCTTCTCCGGAGCCGGGATTCTCCAAGATGATGCGATCGCCCACGCGGCCGTGTTCCTTGGCCCGGCCCATTCCGCGCACGATGAGATTCCCCGCGCGGGTTTCCACTTGAACCATGTGGTTGCGCCGCACGACTTGGCGTGCTTGCACTTGGCGCGAGGTTATCACGGCGCCCCGCCGAAGGGTGGAGCGTGCGGATTGCCCGACTACCTGGCTGGGGTCTTCAAAGAAATCGCCGCCCAGCGAAGTCCTGGGATGGCGTTGAACGCTTATGTCACTCTGTCCAATCGTGTCGCCCCGGGAGATGTCGGCGCTCGCCACGACCACGGGCGCGAAGCTCTCGATATCGGCGCGCACCACGACCGTGTGTTCATGTTCGCCATCCACCATTATCTCGCCCCGGAACGACCCCCGCCCCACGTAGTCGTATTGGGGACTCACGGACCAAACAATCTGTATGTCCCCATCGCGCACCGCGAAATCGCGGGAAGGCGCATCCACGTCGATGGTGGCCTCTTCACTGTCCCATGGCATGTTCTCTTCGATAAACTTACGGAGATCGTCCCTGATCATCAGCGCGCTAACCTCGAGATGCAAAGCCGTGACCCGCACGCTCCGCGCGCCCCCAAGCCGAAAATCGCCGTGTTCCAACCCTGCGTTGCGTAGACGCGCTTCGATGAGCGCCCCGTCGATTCGCTTCGCATTGCCGGGGGAGGGCATGGAGGTGATCTCAACGTCCTCAAGACGCGGAATCGTGTTGCCCGGAAAATTCGCCACGTCCCCCAGCCGGACGGAATCGCCATTGGCGTAGGCTTCCTCGCGCAGCTCAATAACGACCGGCTCCGCGCCGGCTTGTGTCATGCCAAACAGTCCCGCGCACAGAAGAGCGAGCACGGCCCCTTTAGCTCTTGACGAGAAAAACATTTCGTTCGCGCCCCGTCTTATCGCTTGATATTGTTTGCGACTTGCAGCATGTCGTCACTGGATTGAATGACAGTGGAATTGGCCTCGTATGCGCGTTGAGCCGTAATCAATCGAATGATCTCGTCGACGACCTGAACGTTCGAGTTCTCCAGAAACCCTTGTTCCAGGGTGCCCAGTCCATCCAGACCTGGCTGGCCAATCACGGGCGGTCCGGAGGCCTCGGTTTCCTGTAGCAGGTTTCGGCCCAGGCTTGCGTCAAGACCCGCGGGGTTCACAAAACGCGTCAGTTCGATGTTCCCCACATTCTGGGGTTGCGCCTCGCCCTGCACAAGCGCGGAAACCACCCCATCGGAGCCAATCTCAAGCTGCGTGAAATCCTCGGGGATGTTGATGCCGGGTTGCAGCGGATAGCCATCAACGGTCACGACCTGCCCGTTCTGGTCAATGCGAAAGGAGCCGTCCCGGGTGTAGGCGGACGTCCCATCGGGCAGCTCCACCTCGAAGAAACCGTTTCCTTCAATAACAAGATCAAGCGAGTTCCCTGTCTGAATAAAATCCCCTTGCGTGAACAGTTTCGCGATCGACGCCGGGCGCACGCCGTGTCCGATCTGGATGCCTTCCGGGATGGTTTCCCCGGCCGCCGTCTCGGTTCCCGCGGGCTTCAGGGTTTCGTAGAGGAGGTCCTGGAAGTTGACGCGGCTCTTCTTAAACCCCGTCGTATTGACGTTCGCCAGGTTATTGGCGATGGTGTCCACATTCAGTTGTTGGGCGATCATGCCCGTGGCCGCCGTAAACAGACCCCGCATCATGGCTCTATCCCTCCCCTTGCCTCACTGTTCCGCTTGTGTATCAACGTCATTAATGGATAACACTCCATGTTGGATTTGCGCTACGATGGCATCCCCACTTGGCTGATGAGCTGGTTCATGGTCTCGTCGTGGGTTGTGATCACCCGCTGGTTGGCCTCGTAGGCCCTCAACCCCGTAAGAAGGTTGACCATTTCGGTGGGCGTTTGGACGTTGGCCTGCTCCAGCGCGCGATGAGTAACCACGGTGTTGTCGGCGGGCAATGTCTCTTCGATGGCTTGCTCCGGGGCGGCGTATAGGTTGCGTCCCCGCCGTTCGAGTAGACCAGGCTCGGCGAACTCAACCACCCGCAATTGCCCGATGGGAACACCGCCCACGCTGACGCCCCCTTCCCTGTCAATCTCAAAATCAGGGCTCTCGGGGGTAATGGGGCCGCCCCCCTGGTCCAGGACCAAATCGCCCTCTTCCGTCACCAATTGTCCGAGGTTGTTCAAGGCCAGTTGACCATTTCGGGTGAACCGTTCGCCTTCCGGGGTCTCCACGGCCAAGAAGCCGGGACCTTGCAAGGCGACATTCAAGGGATCGCCCGTTGTGGCGAGAGGACCATTGTTCCAATCGGTGAAGGTCTCCACGATCCGCATGCCTCCGCCTGGTCCGCGGTGGGCGTCGAACATGGAGGGATGGACCGGCTTGCCAAAGTAGGACTCGAGATAGCCACGGAACGCCCCATCGCTGCGCTTGTAGCCCGCCGTGGAGGCGTTCGCCAAGTTATTGGCAATGACATCATGGCGTTTTTCCAGCCCCACCATGCTGGACGCCGCGGCATAAAGGCCCTTAATCATCGATGATTGTTCCCCTAGATTCGAACTCCTTCCACCTTGCCTAACTTGGCGAAGCAAGGTATGTGCCGAGTGTGCCCCGAACGGCGTAACATATGTGCTCACAAGCACTTAGCGCGTTCCAGCGTGCGAGCCGCTTAAACAAATGGCCGCGAAAACGCTGCAACTCTTTCCCCTTGCAGGAAGAAACTGCTTTCGGATTCCGGAAGCCAGATCAACGCGGGAAGGAGCGCGTAGCGCTGCCACACGCCGCGGAACGCCACCATGAATCGCGGGAATAAAGGGAGTGTTATGAGGCGTTAACCGCGTTCACAGATGAGCAGCATCCCGCCATCGGCTTCCAATTTGGCAAGAAGGGGCTTGGGCGCTGTGCCAAGATGTTTCAATTAAAGATAGGGGGATAGTTACGTGAGTGCAAAGGAAGCCCTAGTGAAAGCGGACCAGCGCGTTATTGACGTGATGAACCGGTATGGCGTCGTACTCATGCGAATTGGCATGGCCATCGTGTTCATCTGGTTCGGAGCGCTAAAGCCTCTAGGGATTAGCCCGGCCCACGATCTGGTCGCCGCCACCATCTCCGCGATGACGTGGGATCTGATTCCGGCCAGTGTGTTCGTTCCGGTGCTGGGCTGGTGGGAGATCGCGATTGGGGTGTGCTTCCTCTACCGGCCGTTGATCCGGGTAGCGCTTATTCTGCTTGTCATCCAGCTCCCGGGAACGATGCTGCCGTTGGTGTTGCTGCCGGAGGAATGTTTTACGCAATTTCCGTACGGTCTAACGCTGGTAGGACAATATATCATCAAGAACCTTGTGCTGATTGCCGGCGCCATTATTGTGGGCGGAACGCTGC
>PUOI01000154.1 GCA_003552765.1 Candidatus Hydrogenedentota bacterium
GCGTGTCAGATCGGTGTGACTGAACACGGCGAGATTGCTGAAATCAGAAGCGCCTCCGAATCCTCCGATGTGGGACAGGTATTCGCGTAAGTGGGGTTCCCACACGCTTTCCTTGGCCCCCTTGGGCGCGAAAAGGACAACGCGTTTGCCCTCGTGGAGAATGAGGCGTTCGATAAGCATGAGACCGACGAACGTCATACCCAACCCAACGCCATCGCACAGGAACGCGCCGCTGTGTTGGCGAGCGATTTTCATGAGCGCCCAGTACGCTTCCTTTTGATAGCGGTCCAGCTTCGGAAACATCTTGGAACGGGACTCGTCCCATTCACTAGCGGTAAGCTCGTGCCCTCGGAAGAACTCTTGGAGGGCTTTGGCGTAAACATCAAAAGGCGTGTACAGATGAATATGCGGAGAGATGGTTTCAATCAGAGCTTCGGTAACATCGCTGGAGGCGTCCCAATGGGCTTCAAACCATTCCTGTAATTGGGCGACCTCGCGTGCGCTTTGGACCTGTATATTGAGTTCGACATTTCTCGTCAGCCCCGGCCGAGTGAAATTGCTGGAGCCCACAAGGGCCTGGGCGCCCACTACTTCAAGCTTGGCGTGCGTAATGAAGGCCTTGGCGTGGAACTTCTCGCGATCATACACGCGGCATTCGATTCGGCCGGTTCTGAGCGCGTCCACAATGGCGGGAACGCCGTTGAGGAAGGGATTTGCTTCTTTGTCCTCCTCGATACTTTGGTTCAGCTCATCAATGGCTCGCGCTTTGAGAGCATCGAACAGGGCCTTCCGGGTGCGGCGGGTTGTTTCCGCGCCCATGAGAATCCGGATTTTGTCCAGTTGTTGCCACTTGCCATCGAGCGCGAGCAGCCCGCCAATCTCGAAGCAGCCGGTGGCGATGTCAAAGGCCCGTGCAATGTCGGTCCATTGCTCCAAGTACCATTGACCAGTCCACTTTGTCGCGGAGTTATCGACTATGAAAAGATCGCGCGGCTTTGTTTCAACTGACATATTCGGTCCCCTGTAGAATGCTTTCCTTAACCCGCTCAGTCCCCGGAATCCGGTGGGACGTACGGGAGGTCATTATGGGACAAACGCTAACGGCATGTACCCGGGCACAAAGTCATTGTAAAAGACGGCATTCTCGCACTCAAGCGATCCGGACTACAACCCCGATGTTACCGGCAATAACGAGGTCGATGCCGCGGACATACAGGCGGTAATCAACGTGGTGCTGGGGATCGAGTAAAGGAAGGCCGTGAAGGACGGGAGGCCGCCCCCGCCGGTGCTGTCCCAGCGGGGGGCGTCAGCGGGTTCAGGCGGAATTGGCGCCGGGGTCGAGGCGGATTCCGCGGCGTTCCAACAGGGTGCCTTCGGCGGCGTATAGGGTGGTGAGGGCCTTGATGTATTCGACGCGGGCGGTGGCGGCGTTGACTTGGGCTTCGATGAGAAGGCGCTGCACTTGCAGCACGTCAAGATGGGTCACCAAGCCGACTTCGTAGCGGTTTTGCTCGATGCGCAGTTCTTCTTCCCGGCTTTCCACGGCCATCTCGCTCGCTGCGATGCGTTGCCAGCGGCTTTCGACATCGTTCAACGCCTGAGACACCTCGCTGCGGACGCCCAGTCTTTCGTCCACAAGCCGCCGCTCCGCCTGCGTAGCTTCCAGGCGGGCTTGGTTGTGGCGGGCCCGTTCGGCGCGGCGGAGGATCGGTGTGTTCAATTCTAGGCCGACCTCGTAATTGTAGTACCGGGTCTCGTTGAGATGCCGGAAGCTTCCCCCGAAACCGTCGTCAAGGCTGGTCAGCCCGTATTCGGCGAACAGGTTCAGCTCGGGCAGGCGCTGGTTGCGGGCGACGGTCACGTCCAGGTCCCGGCTGTGGATGTCCAGTTCGAGTTGGCGCAGCTCTGGCCGGTGGTGTACGGCGAGTTGCTTGCTTTCGAGCCGCTCTATTGGCACACGCTCGACGCTGGGGTCATCCACGGGCGTGAGGTCAAGCTGCCAGCTCGATTCCTCGGGCGCGCCGAGGAGCCGCAACAGCCGGACAGCCGCGTTTTGGAGTTCCCCAATGGCTTCGTACCGTTCCGCTTCGCGCGAGGCTTTCTCCGCGCGGGCGGACTGGACGGCTGCTTGCACGGTTTCGCCGACCGCCAAAAGGTCCTCGCTCCGGCGAAGCTGTTCCTCGGCCAGTTCAACGGCGAAATCCCGGATGGCAAGGACTTCCTTTGCCAAGGCGAGATCCCAGTAGGCGCGTTCAACTTGCTCGGTGAGATCGAGCAGATACGATTGCAGCTCGTATTCGCTTTGCGCCACGCTGTTGTGTGCTTGGCGCAAGGCGGCTAGGTTCACGTCGGTCCCGGCTCCGCGAAGCAAGGCTTGGTTGACGCCGACGGTCCAACGGCCGTCATACTCGGTAGCCACGAAGTTGGACTCTTCCCGCGTGAGCCCTCCTGTCAGAAAGACGCTGGTCCCGGTGGGAAAGTACGAGGAAACGGTTATCTCGCCCAGCGAACGCTCCTCTTCAAGGTTATCGGGTTCGGGCGCC